>NZ_BMVN01000050.1:0-55114 GCF_014650735.1 Streptomyces canarius | reverse complement strand
CACCTACACCGAATACAAGACCATCACCGTCTGACTCCGGTCGTACGGCCCCGACGACGGCGAGAGACGCCGACGGACGGGCCACGGACCAACCACGCACACAACCGCCGACGGCGGCAGGTGGATCCGACCACCTGCCGCCGGCGCGGCGTTTTTGGCTGCCCGCGAACGCCTCGGGTCCGCGAGCTGCTCCGGGCGGCGCGGTGGCCACCGGCCGGTCGCCGGGGGACATGACCGCTACCGCCGGGCCCGAAACCTCGGCGCGGGTCAGGCCGGGGGCAGCACCTGGCGGCCCCGGTAGGTTCCGCAGTGCCGGCAGGCGGCGTGCGGCGGGGTCGGCAGACCGCATGCCGAGTTGGCGCACTGCACGAGCACCGGCAGAGCCGCCTTCCAGTGGGCTCGGCGGTGACGTGTCCGTGCGCGGGACTTCTTGTGCATCATGGGCGATGGTCCGATTCCGTGTGTCATCGCTCTGACCGGGCAGGGCACGCCGGAATCCGACGGGGCCACGCACACCTGTCCCTCAGGTGTCCTGGTCGGACACGGTTTCCTGAGGCGGCGCGCGGGCTCGTGGGAGCAGGGGCCGGTGAAGGTCAGAGCCGCTGGGCGCGGGCACAGTGAGCCCGCTGGGCGTGGGCGAGTGAGCACGCGTCCGCCATGGCCGGGTCCTGACAGGGGTTCGGCCGTCCGCCACCAGTGGGGGAACCCGCGCGCGGGCGAGGTGTGCGAAGCGGCTGGGCTGTCCTCAACCGCTGGTAACCAGCGTGAAGCCTGGACCGGCGCCGATGGGCGGTGGGCTCAGGCTAGGCTCTGTCGACTTCGATCAGCACGTCGAGGAGGCTAGCAACTGCCGGGCGTGCCCGCAAAACACGCACACTCTCCTGCTCGGCAGGTGCCCGTACGGGAGCTCTCCGCCACCTGCACACGTTTTCCCGCAGGAGTGTCCGCATGACGCCGACCGGCTTGTCTGAACACGCTGTATGGTTGCTCCGTAGGCTTGGCGGAAGCGGCACGTGTGCGACGCGGGCCAAGCGAGACCACCCTTCTGAAGACAGGGCACAGGTATGACGCTGACAACCACTCCGTTCGGAACGCGCGCCACCGCCGTGGAGGTACTCGACGGAGTCGATCTGAGCGGGCGCCGGATGATCGTCACCGGAGGGTCCTCCGGTCTCGGTGTCGAGACGGTGCGCGCGCTCGCCGGGGCCGGAGCGCAGGTGACCGTCGCCACCCGGAACCCCGCCGACGCCGAGCCGCTGGTCAAGGAGTTCCCGGGCACGCGGGCCGTCGCACTCGACCTTGCCGACCTGGCTTCCGTCCGTGCCTTCTGCGATGCCTGGAGCGGGCCGGTCGACGGCCTCGTCGCCAACGCCGGCGTGATGATGCTCCCGACCCGCGAGGTCAACGCACAGGGCTGGGAGATGCAGCTCGCCACCAACTACCTCGGCCACTTCGCCCTGGCCGTCGGTCTGCGCACCGCGCTCCAGGCGGCCGAGAAGCCGCGCGTGGCCGTGGTCAGCTCCGGCGCCCAACTGCGGGCGGGGTTCGACTTCGACGACCCGCAGTTCGAGCGACGCCCCTACGACCCGTTCGTCGCCTACGCGCAGTCGAAGACCGCCGACGTGCTGCTCGCCGTCGGAATCAGCCGTCGGTGGGCCGAACACGGCATCACCGCCAACGCCTGCGCGCCGGGGTGGATCCACACCAACCTGACACGCCACCTCGACGAGGCGACCATGCGGGCTTTCGGTGCCATGGACGCGGACGGAAACCTCCTCACCCCCGACTACTACAAGACCCCGGCCCAGGGCGCCGCCACCACGGTGCTGCTGGCCGCGTCGCCGCTCCTCGACGGTGTGACCGGGCGGTACTTCGAGGACAACCAGGAATCGGAGGTCGTCGACGGGGGCCCCGACGTGATGGCGGGCGTCGCCAAGTGGTCGATCGACCCGACCGCCGCGGACCGGCTGTGGGACCTCGCCCTCACCGCGGTGAGCTGACCCCCGCGACCCCTGTCGACGATGCGGGCCGAACCCCACGGCCGCGTAGACCGAAGGATCGAGATGAACGAAATCACGGGACGCCCCCAGTTCCTCCTGGTGCACGGGGCATGGCACGGCTCATGGTGCTGGCGGGAGCTTCAGGACGTCCTCGCCGACCGGGGCTGGACCAGCCACACGGTCGACCTGCCGAGCGTCGTCCCCGAGGGGTCCGGCGGGAAGCTCCCCGGTCTGCTGGACGACGCCCGGGTGGTCCGCGAGAAGATCGACTCCATCCAGGCGCCCCTGGTGGTCGTCGGGCACTCCTACGGGGGTGCTCCGGTCACCCAGGCGACCCCGGGGGCCGCCAACGTGTCCCACCTCGTGTACGTGGCCGCCTTCGCCCTGGACGAGGGGGAGAGCCTGATGACGTGCTTCGGCGGCGAGCAGCCGGACCCCGCCACGGTGGAGGGCGTCATCCCCGTCCGGGAGGACCCGGCGGAGACGCTCTACAACGACGTGCCCGAGGACAAGAGGAAGGCCGCTCTGGCGCGGCTGCTGCCCCAGACCGCCCTCTCCTTCGCCGAGCCGGTGAGCCGGGCCGGCTGGAAGACCGTTCCCACCAGCTACGTCCTCTGCGACGACGACCGCAGCCTCCCGCCGTCCTACCAGGAGCCGTTCGCCGAGCGGGCCGGTGCCGTCCACCACCTCCCCAGCGGCCACACCCCGCTGCTCTCCATGCCCGAGAAGCTGGCCGATCTGCTCGAACGGATCGCCCACGACACCCCGGCATAGGGTGCTGGAGCGGCCTGCCGAGCCGCGGAACCGCACGATGACCGGAAGGTGCCCGATGAGACCCGTGACCCGCCGCCAGGCCGACCACCATGCCGCGCGGTCGGCCGCCACCCGGGCGCAGGTGATGTCCACCCTGGAGCGGCTGCTCGATTCCGGCGAGGCCTTCTCCGAGATCAGCGTCCAGCGGATCCTGGAGGAGGCGGGCGTGTCCCGGGCCACGTTCTACGCGCACTTCCACAGCAAGTCGGACGTCCTGGTGCGGCTCACCGACGAGCTGCGGGAGTCGCTGCTGACGCTGGCACGGCAGTGGGACCCGGGCGCCGGTGCGGACCGGTTCGCCCGGTTCTTCGAGGAAGTGATCAAGATCCACCGCGCCCATCAGGGTGTGCTCACCGCGGTCCGCGAGGCGGCGTCCTACGACTCCGCTGTGGGCGATTTCTACACCGCCGACCTCGAAGGCTTCGACGAGGCGGTGCTGAGGACCCTGCTGTCCGAACAGGCCGCGGGCTCGACGCCGGCCGACCTCGACGCCGTCGCCGCGAGCCGGATCATCGTCTGGGGAGGCGCTCAGGCCATCGCGCACCACATCCGTGTCGACGACGGCAGCGGTGACGCCGTCTTCGCCCGCGAACTGGCCCGGATCTGGTGGTACGGCGCCTACCGACGCCCCGCCGGGGCCCAGTAGCGCCTCGCCAGGTCGTGGTTCTTGACGTAGCCCTCCCGGTCGACGGAGTCACGGCGGACCGGGCCCTGGAGGTCCTTGGTCCAGTCGATGCGGATCGCGTTCCGCGGACCACACACCCAGAGGTTCGCACATGGACGGCCGGCGGTGTACGTCACGGCCAACCCGCCCTCACCGCCCGTCGGTTCCTTGACAGCGAGGTCTGACGTGGAGATCCTCGTTACCAGTTAGAGCGGTGACGCACGTCAGGTGTGCACATGTGTCTCGCACGCTCCGGACCGAACACGAGGAAGCGACATGATCAGCAGGCGGAGACTGACCCAGGCCATGACGGCGGCAGCGGCGACGGGGGCCGCCGGTCTCGCCGGGGCCGGCCAGGCGTCGGCGGACACGGGCACGGCAGCCGTCAAGGCGTCGACCGGACCGACCGCGGGCGGCCTGGGACCGGTGCGCACCGTGCGCACCGACGTCCTGGACATCGCCTATCACGCGGTCGGCCCGGCCCACGGAAAGCCGGTGATCCTCCTGCACGGCTGGCCCTTCAGCCCCGTCGGCTCCTACACCGAGGTGGCTCCCGCGCTCGCCCGGCGCGGGTACCGCTGCTACATCCCCTACCTGCGCGGCCACGGAGAGACCCGGTTCCTGCACGGGGACACCTTCCGGTCCGGTGAGCAGGCCGCGCTCGGCGCGGACCTCATCGCCTTCATGGACGCGCTGCGCATCCCGCGGGCCCTGTACGCCGGGTACGACTGGGGCGGACGGGCCGCCGACGTCGCCGCCGCGCTGTGGCCGGGGCGCTGCACCGGTCTGGTCTCCGTGAACGGCTACCTCATCCAGAACCTCGCCGTCGCCGAGGAGCCGCTGACCCCCTCGATCGAGTCGGGCTACTGGTACTTCTTCTACTTCCTCACCGAGCGGGGGCGGAAGGGACTCCTGCGCAACCGGGAGGAGCTCGCCCGTGTCGTCTGGCACCGCAACTCGCCCGAATGGCAGTTCACCGAGGCGGAGTTCGCGCAGGCGGCCGAGCTGTGGACCAACCCCGACTACGTCGACGTGGTGATCCACAGCTACCGCCACCGCCTGGCCGACGCCCCGGGCGACCCCCGGTACGCCGAACTGGAGCGCAGGCTGCTGGACCAGCCGAAGATCACCGTCCCCACGGTCACCCTGGACGGGCAGGCCGACGGCGTCATCCCGGCCACCGACGGAAGCGGCTACGCCGCCCACTTCACGGGCCCCTGGACGCACCACGTCGTCCCGGGCGCCGGCCACAACCTGCCCCAGGAGCGGCCCGAGGCGTTCACCGCCGCGATCCTGGAGGTCGACGCCATGAGGTGACCGGCGGCACATGCGTCACCACCTTGACAGGTGACGATCGGCGGTGCACGCTGAGAGTCGTCCCCGGCGGAAACGAGGACGCCATCCACGATCGACGAAGTGGAGCATGGTCATGAACAACGAATTCACCAGCGATGCCGCCGCCGCGGCGGTGCGGCAAGCCCGCTTCGGCCGGCTTCCCGAGCGCATCCGCTTCGAGGACATGACCGAAGAGGTGGAGGTCGAGAAGGGCGGCGGGGCGAACTCGTACAACCCCGAGGGCTCGTGGCAGTACTACTCGTGCCTCGCGTTCGACCTGGGGCTGTAGACCGTCCCCGTCCCCTCCCCGGGAGCAGCCCCCACCGAAGCGACGGTCGGCGCGCCACCGCGTCGCCCGCCGCGTCGGCGAGATACGGCCGCACACACCCGGCCCGCGTCACCGGCGACATACCGATACGTCAGGTCGCCAAGCGGACACACGGTGTCGGATGATCCGATACGCTGTCGGGCCGCGTGTTTACACTGAGTGAACCGATGTACAACACGGCGCTTCCCTTTTCCTCGCGACCCTATGGAGACAGCAGCCCGATGAGCGACCTGGACCACCCGGCCGCTCCCGCCGCAGGACGGCTGATCGGGCGGGACCGGGACCTGGAGTTCATACGGTCCCACCTCAACGGTTCCGCGGTCCATGGCGCGTCCCTGCTGCTGTCGGGCGAGGCGGGCATAGGGAAGACGGCGCTCCTCGACGCGGTGGCGGCGGAAGCCAGGCAGCTGGGTACCCGCGTGCTGCGGGCGAGCGGCGTGCAGTTCGAGGCGGACATCGGCTACGCCGGTCTCAACCAGTTGCTCGTGCCGTTCTTCGACTCCTTCGACCTGCTGGACACTGCCCACCGCGACGCCCTGCGGGTCGCGGTGGGCATCGGCGACGGCCCGCCCCCCAACCGTCTGCTGACGTCCACCGCGGCCCTGATGCTGCTGCGCCGGATCGCCGACGACACGCCGTTGCTGATCGTCGTCGACGACCTGCCCTGGCTGGACCGGGCCACCACCTCGGTACTGGGCTTCGTGGCACGGCGGCTCATCGGCAGCTGCATCAGCTTCCTGGCGGCCTCCCGCGTCACCTCCGACAGCTTCTTCGAGTCGAGCGGCCTCACCGAACACCGGCTCCAGCCACTGGACGAGGCGTCGTCGGCCGAGCTGCTCCATCGCACACACCCCGAGATGTCCCTCGCGGTAAGGCGTCGCGTCGCGGCCGCGGCACACGGCAACCCCCTGGCGCTGCTGGAGCTGTCCGCCGCCCTGGAGGCCGAACAGCGCACGGCACCGACGGCGATGCCCTCCGTCCTGCCCCTCACCGAGCGCCTCCAGACTCTGTTCGCCGCGCGCGTGGCCGATCTGCCGGAGCCGAGCCGGGAGTTGCTGCTGATCGCGGCGCTCGAAGGCACGGGCGACCTGGCCGTGATCGAGGCCGCCGGGGCCGGACGTGCCGTGATCGACGACCTCGAACCCGCCGAACGCGACCGGCTGATCGCGATCTCCGCCCCCTCCCGGCGGCTGTCCTTCCGGCACCCGCTGATCGGCGCGGCGGTGGTGGCACAGGCGACAGCCGCGGACCGCCGCCGGGCGCACCGGGCGCTGGCCGCCGTGCTCACCGACCAGCCGGAGCGCCGCGCCTGTCACCTCGGAGAAGCGGCGACCGGCCCGGACGAGACGGTCGCCGGCCTCCTGGAACAGGCCGCCCTGCTGCGCCTGGCGCGCGGAGACGCACTGGGCGCGGTCGCGGCGCTCACCCGCGCCGCGGGGCTCAGCCCCGCGCCGGCCGACGAAAGCCGCCGGCTGGCCCAGGCCGCCTACATCGGCGCCGACTCCGGCGGCGAGCTGGCAGACGCCTCACGCCTGCTGGCAGGAGCCCGGCGGGCCGATCCCGGCGCCGGGGAATCGCTGTACGCGGCAGCGGCATTCGCACTCCTCCTGATCAACCAGGAAGGCGACATCGACACCGCGCACCGGCTGCTGGTGGGCGCGATAGAGACGGGGGGACACGGCTGGCACGCGTCCGACGGCGCCCTCGTCGAGGCCCTGTTCACCCTGACCACCCTGTGCTGGTCCAGCGGCGACCCGCAGAAGTGGCGGCCCCTGTTCCGGGCCCTCGACCGGCTCACTCCCGGGCCCCCCGACCTGTTGTGGGTGTGCGCCCAGACCGTGGCGGACCCCGCTCGCACCGGGCACCGGGCACTGGAGGCGCTCGACGCGCTGCTGGCGGACGTCGGCCAGAACCCGACCCGCGTCACCCGCATCGCCACCTGCGCGATGTACCCGGAGCGGCTGGCGGACGTGCGGGAGGCGTGCCAGCGCCTGGTCGAACAGGGCCGGGCCGGCACCGCACCCGCCCGCCGGCACCTGGCGGCCCTGCTCCACCTGTGCACGGACCACTACCGCACGGGCCGCTGGGACGAGGCCGTAAGCCTGGCCAGTGAGGGCCTCGTCCTGTGCGAGCAGCACGGCTATCGCTTCTTCGCCCGCAAGTTCCAGTACGTGCAGGCGCTGGTGGCCGGGGCGCGCGGCGACGCGGAGACGAGCACGGCCCTGTCCGAGGAGATCGTCGGCTGGGCCGTCCCGCGCGGCGCCCATGGTGTACAGGTCCTCACCTTCCACACCCGAGCGCTGACCGCCCTCGGCGCCGGCGACTTCGAGGCCGCCTACCGGCACGCCACCGCCCTCGGCCCGCCCGGAACCCTCCCTCCCTACCTCCCGCAGGCCATGGCCGTCACCATGGACCTGGTGGAGGCGGCCATCAGGACGGGGCGCCCCGCCGAAGCCGCCGCCCACGCGGCGGCCGTGCGGGAGTCCGCGATGGCGGACCTGGCGCCGCGCCTCGCCATGCTCGTGCTCGCCTGCGAGGCCCTGACCACGCCCGGCGACGACGCCTTCGACCTGTTCGACCAGGCGCTGCGCCGGGCCGAACCCGGCGCCTGGCCGTTCGACGTCGCACGGATACGCCTCTTCCTCGGCGAGCGCCTTCGACGCCGGCGCTTCACGAAGGAAGCCCGCGAGCAACTGACCGAGGCGTTGCGGGCGTTCGAGAAGCTGGGCGCGGCCCCCTGGGTGGCCCGTGCCATGGCCGAACTGCGTGCAGGGGGCCCTGGCGCGTCGGCCACCGCGCAGCCGGGGAAGGGCGCACTGACCGCTCAGGAGCGGGAGATCGCCACCCTGGCGGCCACCGGACTGACCAACAAGCAGATCGCCGAACGGCTTTTCCTGTCGCATCGCACCATAGGTACGCACCTGTACCAGATCTACCCCAAACTCGGCATCAACTCCCGAGCCGCGCTGCGCGACGCCCTGGCCGGTCTCGACCTGGACGACGCCGGCTGAGGGGCCCGTACGGCCGTACGGTGACGGGACCGGGCGGGGCGGGCGTACCGGAACTCAGCCGGTGGTCAGCAGGACGCCCGCGTACGACACCCCGGCCACCACGACCCAGGACGCCGCCCCGAGCACCAGCATGCGCCGGCCGGACTTGCTCGCGAGTGTGCTCAGGTTCACCGCCGCGCCGAGACCGAAGAGGGCCGAGGCCAGCACGAAGTGCTGCACCGCAGCGGTGTGTTCGAGCACCGCGGTGCCGAGCAGCCCGGTGCTGCGCAGCAGGATCATCGCCAGGAAGCCGACCACGAACAGGGGGAGTGCCGCAGGCCGCTCGCCGCCCGCGTCCGCCCCCCGGGACCGGCGCAGGGCGACGGCCGTACCGGCGGTCAGCGGGGCGAGCAGGACCACCCTCATCAGCTTGACCAGGACGGCGTCGCGCAGGGCGAGCGGACCGGCGGTCTGCGCGGTGGCGACCACCTGGCCGACATCGTGGACACTGGCCCCCGCCCACCGGCCGAACCGCACGGGGTCCATGCCGAGGACGGTGTGCAGCACGGGCAGGACCGCGATCGCGAGCGTGCCGCACAACGTGACCAGCGCGACCGCGCCGGCGACGTCGTCCTCCTCGCTCCTGGCCACCTGGCCCACCGCGCCGATGGCCGAGGCACCGCAGATCGCGTAACCGGCGGCCACCAGCAGCGGAACGTCGCCGGGCAGGTCAAGCCGCCGGCCCAGCCAGTAGGTACCGCAGAAGGTGGCGAGGACGACGCAGACCACCATTCCCAGCGTCGGCAGCCCGAGCCCCGCCACATCGGCGAGCGAGAGCTGGAGCCCGAGCAGGACGACGCCGACCCGCATCAACCGCTTCGCCGCCACGGCCAGTCCGGCCTTGGCCGACGTCCGGACGAAGACCCGGATCCCGGGCAACTGGCCGGCCGCGACACCGAGCACCACCGCGATGGTGAGCGTCGGTACGGCGGGCAGCGCCCCGTGCAGCGCCGTCGCCAGCAGCACACCGGCCGCCGCCAGCGCCAGACCGGGCACGGCGCGATGCCGGGGCCACTCCCTGAACACGGGCGGGATGAACGATCTGTCGTGGACTCCGCTCACGGCGTCAGTCGCGCTCGTCGGCAGGGCGCTCGTACACGCGTCGCACACTGCTGCCCAGACGCACCACGTCGGCGCCGTAGACGTGGAGGGAGATCGCCGTGCCGGTTCCGCAGTTGCGCACCTCGTGGATGTCACCGGGCGGGGCGAAGCCGCAGACGGAGCCCACCGGGTTGGTCACCACCTCCGTGACGACCAGGCGGGCGCCCGCGCCCTCGGGCACGAGGCGGTAGCGGTGCTCGCTCTCCGTCCCCTGGTGGACACCCGTCGCGCACCAGGAGACGTGGTCGTGGACCGGGGTGCGCTGACCGGGCAGCCAGACGAGCGCCACCACCGAGAAGCTGCCGTCCGGTTCGGCGTGCAGCACGTGCTGCGTGTAGCGCTCGGGCGAACCGACGCACTGTTCGGCGGTGAGCAGTCCGGGATCCGCCAGGTAGCCGCGCAGCGCCTGGCCGGCCAGGTCGGCGGACCGCGCGGGACTGAGGCCACGTGCCACCACGGCCCGGATGTCCGCTGTCAGGGCCGCCGCCGTCTCGGTGATGCGCGCACTGCCGGTCGCATGAGCGGTGGTTGCTGTCATGCACGGCAGCTTCGGGGCCGTCGCACACCGGCGTCCAAGCAGCGTTTCTTCGCTCGTCCCAACCACCGCTTATGCGAGCCGGGAGGCGCCGGGCGCCGAGCCGGTCATGCGCCGGCCGGGGGGACGGGCGTCGTGGTGGAGGCAGCAGCGGTTCCCGGCGTACGCGTGTCCGGTGGGGTCAGCAGCCGTTCCGGGCGGCGGCGGCCGAGCGTATGTGCTCCAGCACCAACTCGGTGGCCGGCAGGTGCACATGCTCGCGCAGCGCGTAGGCACTGACCCGGCGGAAGACGTTCGGCTCGATCAACCGGCCGGTCACCTGGCGGTGGTTGAGGAAGGAGAGCACCAACGAGGGGGCGACCGCGATGCCCACCCCGGCAGCCACCAGGCTCTGCAACGCGAGATTGTCGTCGGTGGTGAAGACGACGTCCGGTTCGAACCCTTCCTCGGCGCAGATCTGTAGTAAGTTCGCCCGGCACCGGGAGCACCCCGCCACCCAGCGCGCCCGGGCCAGCTCGGCGAGGCGCACGGCACGCCGGCGGGCCAGCGGGTGGCCGACCGGCAGCAGGACCACCAGCCGGTCCTCCAGGAGGTCGATCTCCGCCAGCTCGGGCGGGACTTCGGTGCGCAGCCCCGGATAGCTGAAGGACAGTGCGATGTCGCAGGCGCCGGACAGCACCCGGTGCAGGGACTCGGGCGGCTCGGCCTCCTGCAACTCCACCCTTACGGCAGGGTGGTCCGCCAGCAACCCGGCCACCGTTTCCGGGATCAGTGTCGCGTTGGCGCTGGGGAAGGCGCAGACGCGGACGCGGCCGGCACGCAGTCGCGCCAGTGCCTGGAGCTGCTGCTCGGCGTCGCGCAGTTTGCCCAGGATCTCCTCCGTGTGACGGGCCAGCGTCCGTCCGGCCTCGGTGACGCACATCCGGCGGCCCTTGCGGGTGAAGAGCGGCACGCCCGCCTCCCGTTCGAGCGCCCGGATCTGCTGCGTGACAGCGGGCTGGGTGTAGCCGAGGGAGCGTGCGGCGGCGGTGAACGAACCGGTGGTGACCACCTCGTGGAAGGTGCGGAGGCGTCGGGAGTCCAGCATGCGCCGATCATAAGCAGAAGTTTGGCAGCGGCGACCGAACGTGTGCTCCGGCGAGGCCTGAACGCTCCCTGTCCGTCATCGGCGTCGGGCTGCGGACGATGCGCCCCAGGGTCTCCGTGCCGGGCGGCGCGGACGACTTCTCGCCGCCGTCACGAGCAGGGATGTCCGAAACACCTATGCCACTAGGTCACCTTGACGCGGATATGTTCCAACATAGGATGTGTGTCGGTGCAAGATTCAGGGCGGCTCGCGCGGGATCGTCCGGCCTGGCGCCACGCGTTGAACACACGTGAGGGACCACTCAGCGAGGAGCGAGCTTTGCCCGAGAACAACCAGAGGCCGTTGACCACGGCTGCCGGTGCACCGGTTCCCGACAACCAGAACTCCCTGACGTCCGGTCCGCGGGGCCCGATGCTCCTCCAGGACGTGTGGTTCCTGGAGAAGCTCGCTCACTTCGACCGCGAGGTGATTCCGGAGCGCCGTATGCATGCCAAGGGCTCCGGCGCGTTCGGGACCTTCACGGTGACCCACGACATCACGCGGTACACGAGCGCGAAGATCTTCTCCGAGGTCGGCAAGAAGACCCCGCTGTTCGCCCGTTTCTCCACCGTCGCGGGCGAGCGCGGCGCGGCCGACGCCGAGCGTGACATCCGCGGCTTCGCCCTGAAGTTCTACACGGACGAGGGCAACTGGGACCTGGTCGGCAACAACACCCCGGTGTTCTTCTTCCGCGACCCGCTGAAGTTCCCCGACCTCAACCACGCGGTCAAGCGCGACCCGCGCACCAACCTCCGGGACCCCGAGAACAACTGGGACTTCTGGACCAATCTCCCCGAATCTCTGCACCAGGTCACGATCGTGATGTCCGACCGGGGCATCCCCGCGTCGTACCGGCACATGCACGGCTTCGGCTCCCACACCTACAGCCTGGTCAATGCCGAGGGCGAACGGTTCTGGGTCAAGTTCCACCACCGCACCCAGCAGGGCATCAAGAACCTCACCGACGCCGAGGCCGAAGCCCTCATCGGCAAGGACCGCGAGTCGCACCAGCGTGACCTCTTCGACGCGATCGAGAGGGGTGACTTCCCGAAGTGGAAGCTGTTCATCCAGGTCATGCCGGAGGCCGACGCGGAGAGCTACCGCTTCCACCCCTTCGACCTCACCAAGGTCTGGTCGAAGAAGGACTACCCGTTGATCGAGGTCGGCGAGTGGGAGCTCAACCGCAACCCCGACAACTACTTCGCGGACGTCGAGCAGGCCGCCTTCAGCCCGGCGAACGTGGTTCCGGGCATCGGCTTCTCCCCCGACCGGATGCTTCAGGGCCGTCTCTTCTCCTACGGTGACGCCCAGCGCTACCGCCTCGGCGTGAACCACCACCAGATCCCCGTCAACGCCCCGAAGAACCCGGTGAACTCCTACCACCGCGACGGCGGCATGCGCGTCGACGGCAACCAGGGAGCGACGCCGGGCATCGAGCCCAACTCCTACGGACGCTGGCAGGAACAGCCCGCCTACCGTGAGCCGAGCCAGGCCGTGGGCGCCGTGGCCGACCGCTTCGACTTCCGCGCGGACGACGCCAACTACTTCGAGCAGCCCGGCGACCTGTTCCGCCTGATGAGCCCCGAGCAGCGGCAGGTCCTCTTCGAGAACACGGCCCGCGCGATCAACGGCGCGTCCCGGCCGACCGTCGAACGGCACATCGCCAACTGCACCCAGGCCGACCCGGCCTACGGCGAAGGCGTCCGCAAGGCCATCGAGGCCCTGGCCGCCGGCGACCTCTGACCCCTTCGCCCCACGGCACACACGAGACATCGCCCCCGGCCCGGCGCGAGCGCGGAACACGCTCACGCCGGGCCGGAGCATGGGGGATGGGGGGGCATGGGGGAACCACCGTGACCGCACGATCCGGAGAAGGGGCACATGACCAGCGGTGGACTGACTCCTGAGCAGACGCGACGCGTCATGGCCATCGCCATGGACCTGGCCCGGGAGGGCAGCACCGCAGCATTGGTGGAGTTCGTGGAGCACGGGCTCCCGGTCGACGCCCGCGACGAGGCCGGCAACACCCTTCTGATGCTCGCCGCCTATCACGGCCACGCCGACACCGTACGGGCCCTGATCGCCCTCGGTGCCGACCCGGACCTGCGCAACGCCCGCGACCAGTCGCCCATCGCCGGTGCCCTGTTCAAGGGCGCCGACGACGTCGTGGGGGTACTGCGGCGGGCCGGCGCGGACCTGGACTCCGGAACGCCGACCGCGCGGGCGGCAGCCGCCCTGTTCGGCCGCGCCCACCTGCTGGCGGACTGATCCGCGAACGCCCGGCCGCGGTGGCAGCCGTACGGCGCGAGATGTCTCGGGAGCCGCTCTCACGCAGTCCGGCCGGTGCCGCCTCGTAAGGTGCCGGGGTGTGGCCCCGGAGCGCGGGTCGACGAGGTCACGGTGCAGGTGGCGCTGTGACTGAGGGCGGTGGTGAAGCTGCCGTCGGCGAACTGGACGAGGGGCCCGCGGGGCGAGCGGCCGACGGTGATGGTGCGCGCGTGGACGTCGTCGGTGTGCCGGGCCGGGACACGTGCGGCGGCGGCGCGGTCGCCCACGCTGGTCAGGATGTGTCCCGTGGCCATGACGCCCTGGGCGGCGAGGCGGTCCAGGTGGGTGGTGACGGCGCATGCGTGCCTGCTCGTGGGTCTCGGTGTCGGCGGCCTGTTCCTCGGCCACCGCCGTCTGCCGGACGTGGACGACCTCCAGTGGGCTGCCGGTGTCCCGGGCGAGCCGGGCGGCGGCGTCGACGACGGCCGGGGCCTGGTCGTGGGCGCCGACGGCGACGATGACCGGCGGGGTGTCGGACGCGGCCACGTTGCCGACCGGCGTGAGGGACGGCGCCGCCGGCTGGTCGTCCCCGGTGTCCGCCTCCGCCTCGCGCAGCAGCCGGTGGCCGCCGGCCAGGACCGGTACCGCGAGCAGGAAGGCGGCGGCGCCGAGGTGGAAGGGGACGCGGGTGGGGTCCGGATCCCGGCGGACCTCGGGGCGCGTCGGCCACGGCGGTGCCGGCGAGACCGGCCGGAGCTATATGGACCACGCGGTCCACTTTGTGGGATGGTGGGGGGAACAGGCAACTGACGGCGAAGGGCAGGGCGACGCGGCAACGCATCATCGTTGCCGCGGCGCTTCTGATCAGGGAGAAGGGGGCCGCCGAGACGACGCTCGACGACGTGCGGGCGGCCACGGCGACATCTGGCCGTGGCCGTGGCCGAGGCGATCGACCCATTGCGGCGCGTGAAGGCGGACGCCGCGCAGGCGTGAGCACCGCAGTGGACTTGCCGGTCCAATTTTGAGGGAGCAGGATCGGACCATGCCGTCCAATCCTGCTGTGGTCGACTCAGCCGTCCCTGTCGTCCAGCCCCCTCCCGCCCACGCCGGTGCGACGCGGGCCGCACTTGTGCTCCTTTCGGCCGCCTCGGTCTCGTACGCCCTGGTCCAGTCCGTGGTGAACCCCGGGCTGGAGGCGCTGCGCGATCACGTCCACGCCGGCCGGCTCGGCGTGGGATGGGTGCTCCACCGGCTTCCCGCTCGCGAGCGCCGTCCTGACACCCGTACTGGGCCGGGTCGGCGACCAGGTCGGCATGCGCCAGGTCCTCGTCGCGGTCCTCGCGCTGCTGGCTGTCGGAAGCGTGATCGGCGCCCTCGCCGCCGCATCGGCCGAGGGGTCGCGATCGCGTACGGTCGGGAGGGCGCACATGTGGTCGTCTCGGGCCGTGACACCCAGCGGGGCGCCGAGGTCGTGGCGGAGATCCGGGCCAACGGTGGCCGTGCCGACTTCGTCGCCGCCGACCCCGACGGCTCGGCCGCCGCCTCCCGTGCTCTCGCCGACGAGGCCCGGTCCGTGCTCGGCGGCCGGGTCGACATCCTGGTCAACAACGCAGGTATCTTCCCGGCCAACGGAACACTGGACAACGAGGCCACCTTCGACCGCGTCCTCGCCGTCAACGTGAAGGCCGCCTTCTTCCTCACCGCCGCCCTTGTGCCCCACATGACCGAGTCGGGTGGCGGCGCGGTGATCAACCTCGGCTCCTGGGCTGTCCGGCAGGACCTCCCCCAGGGCATCGCCTGCACCGCGTCGAAGGGCGCGCTAGAGGCCCTGACCCGCGCCTGGTCCGCCGAGTTCGGCAGCCGCGGGGTCCGGGTCAACGCCATCTCGCCCGGCGTGGTCCTCACCCCCGACCCCGATGAGACGACCCCGAACCCCGTCCGGGTGATGATGAAGGGCACTCCGCACGGCACCACCGGCACCCCCGAGGCCATCGGCCGGGCGGCCGTCTACCTGGCAAGCGACGAGTCCTCGTTCGTACACGGCACGGTGCTCGACGTGGACGGTGGCCGCACCGCGGTCGCCGTCATCGCGGGCTGACACCTCCCGCGCCCGGTACGCCGCGGTCACGCGAGCGCCGCTGGGCGAAACACCATGGGCTCACCGCCCCGAGAGCGCGTTCTGTGCTCGCAGCACCCGACAACCCACACACGTATCACCGATTCCGGAGGCCCTGTCATGGCTGTCACCGACAACGACACACTGGTCCGCGACTTCGTGAACACCTTCAACGCGCAGGACGCCGACGCCCTCGCCCCGTTCCTGGCCGATGACGTCGTCTTCACCGCCTACGGGGACGCGCCGGTCAAGGGGCGCGACGCGGTGGTCGCGCTGTGGAAGGGCGTGTTCGCCAACTTCGAGCAGATCAAGTTCGAGACCGTGCACCAGGCGGTCAACGGCGACGTCGTCATCGCCGAGCAGATCCACGGGCTCGCACTGCCCGGCGGCAAACTCGCCCCGGTGATGAACATGGCCGTCTACGAACTCCGCGACGGCAGGATCGCGGCCTGGCGCGACTACACCAACCCCGCCTACGCGTCCACCCTGCTACAGGCCTGAGCGGAGCGCTCCGCCGAAGACGCGGCACGCGCCGCCGTCCTCCCCATCCGCGACAACAGGGCCCCGGCCGACCCCGAGGGACCCGTCAACACACTCGCCGGCCGACCCCGGCCGTACCGAACAGAAAGAGGTGTGCACCATGCGTGCTGTGGTAATCGAAGAGCTGGGCGGGCCGGAAGTGCTCCAGCTGAGGGAATGGCCCGACCCCGAGCCCAAGCCCGGTGAACTGGTGGTGGACATCGACTTCGCCGGTGTCAACTTCATGGACACCGGCACCCGCGCCGGATTCGCGGTCCCCGGCGACCTGCCCTTCATCCCCGGTGTCGAGGGTGCCGGCCGGGTCACCGCCATCGGCGAGGGCGTCAGCGGGCTCGCGATCGGCGACCGGGTGGCCTGGGTCTCGGTCTACGGCAGCTACGCCGAGAAGATCGCGGTCCCCGCCGACCAGGTCGTCCCCGTCCCGGACGACATCCCGAGCGACATCGCCGCCGCGACGATGATGCAGGGACTCACCGCGCACCACTTCGTCACGGAGTCCGCGCCCCTGGCCGAGGGCGAGACCGCGCTCGTGCACTCCGCCGCCGGCGGTGTGGGACGCCTCGTCACCCAGTTGCTCAAACTGCGCGGCGCACGGGTGATCGGTCTGGTCTCCCGCGCGGAGAAGGTCCCGGCCGCGAAGGCGGCGGGCGCGGACGAGGTCCTCGTCTCCTCCGGCGGCGATTTCGTCGACCGGGTCAAGGACCTGACGGACGGCGAGGGGGTGCACGCGGTCTTCGACGGCGGTGGCGCCACCACGTTCCGGCCCTCGCTCGACGTTCTGCGGCGGGTCGGCACGCTGGTCTACTACGGCCCGCTGATCGGTGACATCCCCACCGTGAGCATGCTCGAACTGCCCAGGAGCGTCAGAATCACCTACGCGGTGTACGCGGACCACATCCACAACCGGGAGCTGCTGCTCCGGCACGCCGCGGACCTCTTCGACAAGATCCGCGAGGGCAGGCTGCGGATCGACGTCAGTGAGCGCTACCGGCTGGGCGCGGCAGCTCAGGCACACGCGGACATCGAGTCGCGGCGTACCTCCGGCAAGCTGCTGCTCGACCCGAGCCGTTGAACCGGCCGGGTACCTCTGCCGCCCTTCGCACAGCCTCCTACCGATCACACCCGGGGAGAGCCAGATGAAGCCGTACCGGATGCCCCTGAACGACGGCACGACGATCCCCCGACTCGGGTTCGGAGTGCTCTTCGTGCCGGACGAGGCGACGGAACACGTCGTCGGCACCGCCCTTGACGTCGGCTACCGGCACATCGACACCGCGCAGCTCTACCACAACGAGGCCGGAGTGGGCCGAGCGCTCGCGCGCTCCGGCCTGCCCCGCGACCAGCTGTACGTGACGACCAAGCTGCACAACGGCCACCACGAGCCGGCCCGCGCGAAAGCCTCGCTCGCCGAGTCCCTGGAGAGACTCGGACTCGACCACGTGGATCTGTTCCTCATCCACTGGCCCCTGCCGACTCTCTACGACGGCGACTACGTGTCGACGTGGCAAGCCCTGATCGAGTTGCGTGACGAAGGCCTGACGACCTCGATCGGAGTCTCGAACTTCGAGCCGCACCACCTGGACCGGATCGTCGCGGCCACCGGCGTCGTCCCCGCGGTCAACCAGATCGAGGTCCATCCGTACTTCGCCAACGACACCGCCCGGTCGGCGACCCGCCGGCACGGTGCGATGGTCGAGGGCTGGTCGCCGCTCGCTCGCGGTGCCGTCCTCGACGACCCGGTGATCACCGAGATCGCGGGTGCGCACGGCCGTACCCCGGCTCAGGTGGTGCTGCGCTGGCACCTGGAGCGCGGTGACATCGTGTTCCCCAAGTTCGCGAACCGGGCGCGCATGGTGGAGAACCTCGGGGCCACCGAGTTCGTCCTCAGCCCGCAGGAGACAGCGGCGATCGACGCGCTGGACCGTGGCGAGCCCGGACGTACGGGTCCGCATCCCGACACCCTGGACATCGTTCCGGACTGACACGTGCGCTGACACACCGTTCCGGCGCCTACGGATCGGATGGGCGGGTCTCGGGTTGCCGCAGGGCCTCCGCCTTGGCGCGCGCCTCTGAGGCACGTGCGACGCGGAGGGCACTGAAGAGGCCGGCCGCGCGGGTCCAACTCTCCCGCGCCTGTTCGGTCTCTCCCCGTTCCAGTTGAGCTGATGCGAGGTTGCCGAGCACCTCGGCCTGGCGTGTGTCTGCTCTGGAACACGCGCACCCAGGAGAAGTTCCGTTCGGTGGTGGCTCGGTGTTCCGCAGGCAGCCGGTGCAGCTGATCGAGGTCCGGGGCTACCGTGGTGCCCGATCGCCGAGGATCACACATCCGTTCGCGGCGTCGCCCACGGTCGTTGACGTCCACCACCGCCAGTACGGCGTCGGCCCTGTCGCGTACGTCGTCCCTGGCACGTGCTGGTCCGAACTCCGCCACTGCCCCACACCCGCCGTCCCACACCTTCTCCTTCACCGCCGTTACGTCGCTGTGAGATATGTTTCCAGTAGACATGTGTGAGATGCGGAAACGGAGAAACGGGGAAGGTGCCCATGCGGAGTGCTCCTGAGGCCGCGGCGGGCGGGAACGCGCTGTCGACGACCTTCGCCGACGCGATCGGACAGACGCTCGCCGAGGACGGGGTACGGCACGCCTTCGGTGTCGTCGCCAACGGCAACGTCCTCGCCGTCGCCGCACTCACACGACACGGCGTCCGGTACCTGTCCGCCCGTCACGAGGGCGGTGCCGTCACCATGGCGGACGCCTACTACCGGACCACCGGCGAGGTGGCCGTCTGCACCACGGGCAGCGGGCCGGGGCTGACCAACACGGCGACGGGCCTGGCCGACGCCGTGAAGCACCGCAGCGGTGTACTCGTGCTGTGCGGCGACGCACCCGTGGCCGGACCACGCAGGATCGACATCGACCAGGCCGCGTTCCTCTCCTCCCTCGACGTCCCCGTGGTCCGGCTGACCGACCCGGCGAGCGTGCGCACGGACACGCTGCGGGCCCTGCGACTGGCCCGCGACCAGCAGCGGCCGGTGGCGCTGTGCCTGCCCCAGGACATGATCACGGCACGGACCGCCGAGGCGGGTGCCGCACCCCGGCCGCAGGCTGCGCACCGCGGGCCGGTGGACACCGTTCGGACGGCGCCGGTGCTGGACGCGCTCGCCACCGCCCGGCGTCCACTCGTCCTGGGCGGCCTGGGAGCCTGGCGCGCCGGAGCCGCCAAGTCCCTGATGGAGCTGGGCGACCGGATCGGCGCGCTCTACACGACCAGTGCCATGGCCGGCGGACTCTTCGGCGACAGCCCGTGGTCGCTGGGCGTGTGCGGCGGGTTCGCCTCCCCGCGCGCCGCCGCACTGATCGGGCAGGCCGACCTGGTGCTCGCCTTCGGCGCGAGCCTCGACCGGTGGACGCTCGCCGACGGCCGCCTGCTCGCCCCCGACGCGGTGCTCGTGCAGGTGGACACCGGGCGGGCGCCCACGGCCGGCCGGGTGGACCTGTTCGTCCCGGGCGACGCCGACGAGGTTGCCGCGAGCCTGCTGGACGGCGTCCGGGCACGGGATCCGCGCCGGTCCGGCTGGCGGGAGGACATCACCGCCGGACGCATCGCCGAACTCGGCTGGGACCGCGAGCCCTTCCTGGACGCCGGCACCGGCGACCGCGTCGATCCGCGCACGCTGACCCTCGCCCTGGCCGGACTGCTGCCCCGGGAACGCACGCTGGTCACCGACGGAGGCCACTTCGTCGGCTGGCCCGCCATGTACTGGTCCGTTCCCGACCCCGCCGCCTACGTGTTCACCGGGGCGGCCTCCCAGAGCATCGGCATGGGTTTCGCCGGCGCGGTCGGCGCCGCCGTGGGCCGCACCGACCGGACGACCGTGGTGGCCCTCGGCGACGGCGGCGCGCTGATGGGCCTGTCCGAACTGGAGACGTTGGTACGCACCGGGCACTCGGCTCTGGTGGTGATCTACGACGACGGCGGATACGGCATGGAGGTCGTCCTCTTCGGTGACCGCGGCGCCGACCTCGACAGCATGGTCTTCGGTGACACGGACTTCGCCGGGGTCGCCCGTGCCCTCGGGGCGCGCGGCGCCACCGTGCGGTCGGTGGCGGACCTGGCCGTCGTCCGCGACTGGCAGTCCGGGGGAGCCGAAGGCGTCCTGGTCCTCGACTGCAAGGTCGTCGACGGGGTCGTGGCCGACTGTCTGGCCGGACTGACCACGGTCATCAGCGGCCGGGCGACCGACGACCGGTAGCGCGCGGCGGATCCGGCCGGTGCCGACCTACGCCCACGGCTTCCCCTCGGCTTTCCCGGGCGGGCTCAGAAGCCCGGGCGGGTCAGGCCGGTGCGTTTGACGGTGGCCAGGACCGGGGTGGTGTCGACCGAGGTGATCTGCTGCATGGCTCCGATGGTGTCGGTGAGGAAGCGGTAGAGCGCGTCCAGGTCGGTGGTGGTGACCATGACCAGGAGGTTGGCGGGTCCGGTGGTCGCGGCGGTGAAGCGGACGGCGGGTTCGCGGCTGAGCTGCTCGCCGGCGGCCTGGAGGGCGCTGGGTTCGACGGACAGCCACAGTTGGGCCTTGGTGCGCAGTCCGAGCAGGGCCAGGTCGGTCTCGGTGACCAGCCGAACCGTGCCGTCGTGCAGCAGTGCCTCCAGGCGGCGCCGTGCGGTGCGTGGTGTGGTGCCGGTCCGCTCGGCGAGCGTGGCGTAGTCGGCACGGGCGTTCTCGGTCAGGGCCTGGATCAGGGCCAGGTCCGCGGAGGGCAGAGGGGCCGGTGGCGGGGAACTCAGCGGGAACGGCCGCACTCCGAGGCGCGCGGCCTCCTCGTCGTCCAGCAGTCGGGCACCCCAGTTGAGGGAGGCGGGGAAGACCCGCAGCAGGGTGTGGGAGGTCCAGCCGTGGACGGCGTCGGTGGCCGGCAGGTCGCGCAGCAGGAGGCGATTGCGTGCCTCGGTCCCGTCCAGGAAGACGATGGTGCTGATCTCGTCGCCGCCGCCGAGGATGTCGACCCAGAGGGTGTCGGTGCGGCGCGCCAGGGTCGAGGCGACCGTTCTGATGCGCTCGGGACGGCAGCGGATGCGCAGGGCCATGGGCACCAGGTGGGGGAAGCGGATCGGATTGCGCTCCGCGGTGGCGCGCAGCGTGCCATCGGCGTACAGCGGGCCGGCGCGGCGGACCACGGTGCGTTCGGACAGCCCCAGGCACACGGCGACGGCCCGCCAGGAAGCGCGCGGTGAAGCGATCAGAGCTGCGGCGATCCGCTGATCCGTCTCATCCAGACTTTGGCGCACGATCGGCATTCTATACGGCGTACGTGACGCCCAATGTGATTTTCGAGGGCCGGTTCTGGCGTTGTATCGCCGTGCGGTCAAGGATGGATCACGCGCAGGCCGATGGGCCCGCACACCTGACCCCCTCCGGGCTGCGGACGGCCCGAACCGCGAAGGAGACACCGTGACCCCCCTCAACGTCCTCGCCATCTCGGGGAGCCTGCGCCGCGACTCCCTGAACACCACCCTGCTGCGGGAGGCCGAGCGTCTGGGCCCGCACCACCACTTCGACCACTACGACGGGCTCGGCCGGCTGCCCCACTTCAACGAGGACGAGGAACACCCCGCGCCGTCCGCCGTCATCGACCTGCGCCGCCGCGTCCAGGAGGCGGACGCGGTGCTGATCGCCTCACCCGAATACAACGCCTCGATACCCGGAGCGCTGAAGAACGCCCTCGACTGGCTCTCCCGCCCGGCCGGTGACGACGGCCCGGCGCTCGCGCTGAAGCCGGTCGCCGTCGTCGGGGCTTCCCCCGGTCCTTTCGGCACCGTCCGGGCGCAGCTGGCCCTGCGCCAGGTGCTGCACAAGATGAACGCCCGCGTCGTGCAGCAGCCCGAGTTCCTCCTCTTCCAGGCCCACCAGCAGTTCGACGACGACGGCCGCCTCCCGGAGGACTCCCCGGCCCGGCAGATGCTGCGCGCGGTGCTCGACGCCCTCACCCACCTCGCCATCAGCGAGCGGCAGCAGGCCCTGACGGGCGCATCCGTCCACTGACCTCGGTGCGGCCCCGCCGCGGCCCGGCACGGGAAGGGCGGAGCCGATGACCCGCACAAGGATGGGAAACGACATGCACATCGGAACGCTGAACCGACAGTCCGCCGTCCGGTCGCTCGTACTGGGTGACGTACGTCTGACCTATGTCGTGGACGGCGCGATGGCCATGCTGCCGTCGGGTTTCTTCCCAGGTTTCGCCGAGGACTACTGGGACGCCCACCCGGAGCTGCTCGACGAGAAGGGCCGGCTGGCCATGTCGGCGGGCGGCCTGCTGGTCGAACGCGACGGCCGCCGCCTGCTCATCGATGCCGGAATGGGGCCCGTGCGCGGGCCGATCCACGTCTCCGGCGAACCGGTGGGACACAGCGACTGCGGTGCGCTCCCCCAGATGCTCGCCGCGCTCGGGCACACACCCGAGGACATCGAGGCGGTGGCCTTCACCCACCTGCACGTCGATCACACCGGCTGGGCGTTCACACCGGAGAAGACCTTCCCGAAGGCCCGCTACCTCGTCGCCGCCCAGGAATGGGCCCCGCACAGCTGTGGCACGACCGTCCCGGGCGCCCCGACAGCGGACATCCTCACACTCATCGGTGCGGCCCACACCCCCGTCGACGACGGCGAAGAGATCTTTCCCGGGGTGCGTGCACTGGTCACTCCGGGCCATTCCCCGGGACACACGTCGTACGTCATAACCGCCGGCGGCGAGCGGCTGGTCGTGCTCGGTGACGTGTTCCACACGCCGGCGCAGCTGGCGCATCCCGAGTGGCCGTCGCGGCCCGACGTGGACCGAAGCGGGGTGATGGCCGCACGCAAGCGCATCGCGGCGGAACTTGAGCGGCCGGGGACACTCGGCTTCGCGTTCCACTTCGGCGACCAGGCCTTCGGACGCCTGGCGGGCACCGACTGGGCGCCGGTCCCCGCTCGGGCACTCTTCCCGACTCCCAGGACGGTGTGACGGAGCACGCGGGCCGGGACGACGGCGTGGCAGGCGTCCGTCGGCACCTCGGGCCGGACCGGCGCACCGGCCCCGGGCCGTACGGCTGTCTCCGACAGCGCGGCGCACGCCCCACGCACAGCGAAGGCCGGTCCGGTACAACGAGGTGCCGGACCGGCCGACGCGAGGGTCAGCGGTGCCAGGTGTGACGCGTGAGGGCGGCCTCGACGGCCGAGGCCATCACACGCTCACCCGTGGCGTTGGGGTGCACCGGCGCCGCCGGCGTCTCGGGGGCGAAGGTCTCGATCCACCGCTCACCGGTCGGCTTGCAGAGGTCGTGACCGACGGTCGGCGTGTACGTGTTCACGTACCGCGCCCCGCTTTTGAAGGCCTGACGGGCCAGCATCGCGTTGAGTTCCTTCTCCTTGTCGCGAAGCCAGGCGAAGTCACCCATGGCCAGCGGCACCGTCTTGCTGGTGCAGCCCACGCCGTCGTCGGGGAAGAGGTCGGGGTAGCCGACCACCACGACCCGGGCGTGCGGCGCACGCTGGTGGATACCACGCAGCACCTGGGCGACCTTGGGCCCGGTCCGGGCGATCGCGTCCGAGATCTGGTCCGCCCCGGTGCCCGCGAAGTGGGTCCGGCAGGGGGTGCCGGCCGGATCGGTGGCCGTGAGCTGGGCGCAGGTGCCCAGCACGGTCGAGAAGCCGATGTCGTTGCCACCGATCGTCACGGTGACCAGGTCGGTTCTCCGGTTGACGGCGTCGAGCTGGGCCGGCACGCCGTCGGCCTGAGGGGCCGTCAGGTCGGCGGTGGTGGCACCCGAGCAGCTGACGTCCGTCAGCGTCGCGCTCTTGGACTGCGCGACCAGCGAGGGGTAGTTCTGGCTGGAGCGCAGGCAGGTGGCGTCGACCTGGGTGGGGACGAGCGGCGCGGAGGCGTACGAGTCGCCGAGAGCGACGTAGTCCACCGTGGTCCGGCCCGCCGTCACCGTGCTCGCCGCAGCCGTTCCGGCCGGGGCGAGAGCGGCCCCGGCGGAGAGCAGCGCGGCACCCACCGTGAGTGCGCGTCCCGCGCGGGAGGTGGGAAACAGTTTCCTCAAGATCTGTCCTTCCGTGATCGGTCGAGGGGCTCCGCCGAGCGTGGACGTCAGGGGCCGGGCGGAGCACCCACCCTTCACACGTATTCGAAGGCGCTCAGGTGCCGGGTGCTCAGATAACGAATTGGGCACTGCTGTTCCGCCGGCGGCGGGCCGCACACACCGAACTCGACACGGGCCGCCCGGGTGCGGTCGCGGCGGTGACGGCCGACCCCCGCGCACTGATCGACCACCGGCTCGCCCGGCGCGGCTGACGAAGGGTGAGACGGAGTGCGCTGGTGAACCGGCCCGCCGTCGCCGTCGCCGTCGCCGTCGCCGTCGACCGTCCGTCCGGGAGGGAACTCGGGCGTCCTCGACTCGCCCTGCTCCACCCGGCCGTCGAGCACGTCGACCGGGTGGCACGGCTGTACAAGGGCCTCACTCGTCCCGCGAACGCGGCGGTGTCCGGCTGGTGGACAGCGCGATCGCGGGACGAGCGCAGACGTCAGGCGTCGGGCGTCAGCAGGGTGTACATGACCGAACGCTGCTGCTTGTGACGCAGGATGCGGCCCTTGGCGACCAGCGACTCAAGGGTGTTGCGCACCACCTGCGGGGTGGGGGCGCGGTCCGGGTACTTCGCCATCAGCTCGTCCCGCAGTTCCTTCGCCAGCCGCGGCTCGTCGTGGTGGCCGAGCAGATCCGTGAGCAGGTCACCGAGCAGAGGCAGGCGCGACTTCCCCTTCGCGCCCGTCTGCGCCGCGCCTCCACCCGGAGCGCGCTTCGGCCTCCCGACGGCCGGCTCGTCCTGTAGCTGCTCCGGCAGACGCGACGCGTCCGCGAAGCCCTCGTACCGCTCGGTGAGGTTCAGGATGTCGGCCAGGAGTGCCTCCTCCTGCTTCAACACCTCGATCTTCGACGCCAGCTCCTGCTGTCGTCGGCGGTTCTCCTCCAGGTCCGATGCGGCTTGTTCCACGTACCGCGATCGGAGTGTGGCGGCTGACTGTGTGGTCAAGACCATTCACTCCTCGATATGGATGACGTTGCGCATGGTACCCAGGCCGAAGGCCCTGTGCGGAAAAGTATCGACGCCGGATGGTTCGCCGGGCATGTTCACTCTTCACGACAAGTGTCGATGTGCCTTCGCGTGGGAAGGTGGTGCCGACGTTTCCTACCCACATGAGTCGGCTCCCGAACAGGAAATGCCCGGTAGGTGTGCCGACGAACGGCGCGCGGCTCCTACGCCGGACCCGCCGGCCGTATGACAACGTTGCCGGACACGTGGGTCCGTTCGGAAGGCCGTTGTGACGGCCGGGTGCTCGCCGGCGGAGGGCGGCGACACTTCTTCGCAGGGCGATATGTGTGCCAGGATGCATGTGACCGAGTGGCGGACGGATGAACTCCGCGCAGGGCTGATCCGTTCATTCTCATGGCGGGCTCCGGCCGCCGGGCGACCGCTCGCCGAGGCCCGCGTCACCGGCGGGCCGGTCCGGCGCGGCACGATCGACCCGCTCGCCTTCACGAGGCGACGAGCTGGTGAGAGGAGGAGCCCCTTGCACGTTCTCATCCCCGACGATCCGGTGTTCTTCGCGAAGTTCGAGAGCCTTGAGGAACCGCTCCTCCGACACCTCCACCGACTGCACAGCGAGGGACTTGAGACCGACGACGAGGACGTCATCTCGGACGCCTACGACAGTTGGGTGCAGGTACTGGTGCAGTTGCCGCTGTGGTGCGAGTGGTACGCCACGAGCCGGTCCGCCGGTCCCACGCCGGGTGACCGGGCCCAGACCAGGTACGTGCTGTACGGTCCGGGCGGCGACCAGCTGACGAGCCTGTACCCGGTGGAGGTCGCGGCGGCCGACCTCGGGAATCTGATCGCCTGCCTGGAGCTGTTCGCCGCGGCCGACCCGGTGTGGAGCGCGGCGGCGAGCGAGGTCGGCACCGGGACACCCGCCCCACCGCCAGGGCGGGAGCAGGTTCTCCCCGACGCTCTCCGGCGGGTCCTGGACGTACTGCTGCTGACGCCGTCGGACGGGCTCCTGGACACCCTGCGGCAGGCCGGTGCCCCTGAGCCGGTCGTCTCGGTGACGCTGTCGGCCGAGCAGGAAACCGACTACCGGCGCTTCTGCGAGGACATCGTGGCCATACTCAGCTCGGGCGACGCGTTCGCCTATCGCAACCACCGCGCCCTGTACTTCTGACGGCGGAGCGGTACGGGCCGGTGGTCGGCATCGCCCGTACACCATCGCGTGCCTCAGGAGGGCGAGCGCAGGGCGTCCACCGGCGTGAGGCACCGGGCGGGTCCGGGACCTGCCGCGCACGGGATCGTCATGCCTCCTCCTGACGGAGCCGGCCGGCGTGGATGCGGACGCGCCGGCTCGCCCGTGCGCCCACCGCGTCGTCGTGCGTGACCACCACCAGGGTCATGCCCTGCGCCTGGAGCACGTCGAAGAGCTCCAGCACCGATGCGGTGTCCCCGCTGTCGAGGTTGCCGGTCGGCTCGTCGCACAGCAGCAGTGCGGGCTCGCCGAGCAGCGCGCGGGCGACGGCCACCCGCTGCCGCTCGCCGCCGGGAGCCGGCCCGGCAGGGAGCCGGAGCGGTGCGCGAGTCCGACCCGGGCCAGCACCTCGCGCGCCCGTTCCCGCCGGAAACCGCGCCCCCGGTCGGGGTGCGGGGTGCGGTGGACCTCGGCGAGCATCACGTTCTCGTCCACGGTCCGGTACGGCAGCAGGGGGAAGGACCGGAAGACGAATCCGATACGGCTGCCGCGCAGCGCGGTCCGCTCGGGGTCGGCGAGTGCGTCGGTGCGCACCCCGTCCAGCCAGTACGCGCCCGAGGAGGGCCGGTCCAGCAGGCCGAGGATGTTCAGCAGCGTCGACTTCCCGGACCCGGAGGGGCCGACGACCGACAGGTGCTCCCCGCGACGGACCGTCAGGTCCACCTCCCGCAGGGCGTGCACGGGAGGGTCGGCGTCGAAGACCCGGCCGACCGAGTCGAGCCGGATCACGGCGTCCGGGTCCGGCGCCTCGTCCCGCGGGAGCGCCGAAGCCGGCGCGGGCGTCCGCCTCGTCACCCGGCCACCACCTGGTCGCCCGCACCGAGGGGGACGTCGGCCAGGCCCACTTCGACCTGCCCGGCGGCGGACAGCCCCACCGTGACGGGTACGTCGACGACCTCGCCGTCAGCCGCCACCGGCACCTCCAGCTCCCCGCGTTGCTTCTCGTCCTGTGCGCTGGGCGTCCGCGGCTCGTAGCCCTTGCGACCGCCGTTCGTGCGAGTCATGTGTATTCACCAGGTGTGTCCGTACCGGCGCGGGTATCGCGCATCACGTTCGATTTCCTCAACAGGGTGGGAGGCGGGGCGGATTGTACCACGTGCTCACATGTGACATAGGGCACGTTTCAAGCTGTCGGCTACCTGTGAGGGCCGGCAACCGTGAAGGGTGCTCATGCGTGTGACAGGTGTGAAGTCACCTTCGGGAACAGGAGCGGAATGAGGACGGCGAGGAATGCCGACGCGACCTTCGAGGAGTTCGTGACGGCACGTGGACCCAGACTTCTGCGGGTCGCCTGGCTCCTGACGGGTGACGCACACCTCGCTGAGGACCTGCTACAGACGGTGCTGGCGAAGGTGTGGTCCAAGTGGCGCAGGATCGGCACGGAGAACCCGGAGGCATACGTACGCAAGGCCCTGGTCAACACCCACCTGTCGTGGTGGCAGCGGCGCTGGCGCGGGGAGATCCCGCACGAACACGGGCGGATGCCCGAGAGCGCGGGGCCCGGCGACCCGTTCGACGCCGTGGACCTCGAACAGTCACTCGCCCTGGTCGTCCGGCGGTTGCCGGCCCGGCAGCGGGCGGTGGTGGTCCTGCGGTACTTCGAGGAACTGAGTGTGCAGGAGACCGCGCACGTGCTGGGCTGTCACCCGGGCACCGTGAAGAGCCAGGCGGCCAAGGCGCTGAAAACGCTGCGAGCGGAACTGGAGACCGTGCCCGGGGGATGGAAGGGGATCAGTCATGGCCGCCGAGCCGGATGAGGAGCAGTGGAACGAGACGGAGCGCGCGGTCCGCAGCCTCCTGGAGGCTGCGGTTCCGGCGCCCCGCCCTTCGTCCGAGCGGATGGCCGGCATCCGGCGGAAGGCCCGGCGCCGGCGCCGGCGCAACGCGGCAGCGCTCGGGGCCGCGTTGACGGCCGTCGCCGGCCTTGCCTTCGTGCTGCCGGGACTGCGCGACGCCGACCCGTCGCACGGGGCGGCGTCCACCCCGTCGTCGCCTGTCACGCTCATACGCGGCCCCGGCGCACCGGTGCGTCTGCTCGGGCCGGCGCGGGCGGTCGAGGTCACACTGCCGCGAGGGTGGTACGCCGTGTCCGTCGACGACGCGCGCGGGGGACCGGTGGCGTTCATCGCGTCCCAGCCGCTGTCGCGGCCGGCCCGCGGCACGTGTGTGAGCGGCACACCTGGCGCCGTGGGCACCTGCCGGCCGCTGACGCGGCTGGCCGACGGCGAGGTGCTCATCGTCCTGCGGCCGGCCGGGAAGAGGGAGGAGGCGGCACGCCTGACCGCGTCGCCCGTGAAGCCTTCGCTGGACGGCTGTGAAAGCCTGGGGGCGCAGGGCCGGTCGCGGCTGTGGAAGGTGGGACGTTCGGGGGCCGCCGACTTCGTCGTCCTGGAGATGTCCGAGTGCTCGCGCACCCCGGTCGCCAAGGCGACGAGTGATGCCCTGTCCGGCCTTCTGAACAGCATCAGACTGGCCGACGGCACCTGACCGGCACGGCGTACGATCGCGCCGTGCCGGTCCGTGCCGGTCCGTGACGGAGCCCCGCTCGACCCGGCGCACGATCATGCCGTAGAAGCCCGGAGCGAAGACGCCCGGTCCGCGGAGCGGGGCCGTGCGCCGGCCGGAGCGGGCCGGCGCACGTCACGTCGGGGAACGCGGTGCTATGCGGCCCCGCCCCGCGCCGCCGTCTCCCGAACGAAGTCGCGGACCGCGTCCGCGAACCGCTCGGGCTCCTCGACGTGCCCCATGTGACCGCTGTTCTCCAGCACCAGCAGCCGGGAGTCGGGGATCAGTTCGTCCAGTTCCAGACCCCAGCGCAGTCCGCAGATCACGTCGTGTCGGCCCACGACGACCAGGGCCGGTACCGTCAGCTCCTTGAGCGCGGCCCGGTCGTCGATGACGTCCGGGGTGAGGTTCTCGTCCAGGCCCGAGATGTAGGTGGCCCGGACCGCGTCCCGGAAGGGCGCGAACTTCTCCTCGTTGCCCCAGTAGTCGGCGAAGTACGACGGCAGCACGCCCCGGGCGACCGCCACGGTGTCCTCGTCACTGGACATGCCGGACATCGCGTCGAACGCGGCCAGCACGCCGGGCAGTCCCGGGTGGCCGGCGTGCTTGGCCACGAACGCCTCCACCATGCGGGCCGCCTCCGCGCCGTGTTCGGGCCCCGTGACGGGGGCGCCCTCGTAGAGCACGACGCCCGCCAGCTGCCCGGAGCGGTGCAGGGCGTGGTAGGCGGCCACGAAGGCGCCGTGCGAGTGTCCCAGCAGGTGCACCTCGGGCACCCCGAGCCGGTTGATCAGCGCCTCCAGGAAGCTGCTGTAGCGCTCCCGGGTGTAGCCGTGCGGGTGCGAGGGCAGGCGGCTGTCCTCGGCGGTGCCCACGGGCTCGACGTACACCATGGTCAGGTGCTCCTCCAGGGCGGGCATCCGCATGTACTCCCAGAAGATGCCGGGCCCGCCGGAGTGGGCCACGCACACCGGGCCGGTGCCGTGGACGTGATAGCGCTGCACCACTCCGGCCAGCCGGTAGGTGTGCGTGCCGGGGGAGAGGGGGTCGGTGTCGGGGGTCAAGCCGTCGTGGTGCGCGTTGGACGCGGTCATCGGGGCCTCCATGAGCCGTGTGAATGCGGGATTACACCGACACGACGCCGCCCGGACCGGAAAGTTGGATCCGACTGATGTGATCCGGGCCACATGACCGGAGAGGCGCGGTTCAGGCCGCCACGGGCTTGGAGAGCGCCTCCGGGCGGGGGCTGTGGTACAGGGAGACCCGGTCGACGCGACCCTCGTCCAGCGTCATGATCCAGGCGACTCCCGGCGGGCAGTGGTCCGGGTCGTCCGCCGGGCTGATCAGGTCCATCTCCCACACCACCAGGGAGCGGCCGGCCACGATGTGGCGGGGCCGCTGGCGCACCCCCGCCGACAGGTCGCAGTCCATGCCCGCCAGCAGCAGGTCGGCACCGCCGAGCCGTTCCCCGCCCACCAGCAGCGCGACCCCGGGGGAGTAACGGTCCCTGACCACCTTGCCGAACTCGCCGCGCTCGGCCGCCGCGAGCGTGTCGTGCGCCTCCCGCCAGCTCTCCGCCGTACGGCGCAGCACGTCCTCGTGCCCGGAGTCCACCGTGTCCGCCAGGGTCCGGGCCAGTGCGGCGCGGGCCTGGTGCAGGCGGCTGCGCACGGTACGCACCGGCACCGCACAGGCCTCGGCGATCTGCTGGTAGGAGGTGATCCCGGTGGAGAAGTAGCGCAGCACCACCGGCAGCCGCAGGGTGGGGGACAGCGACTCGACCGCCTCCCAGATCCAGTCCCGCAGCGCATGGCTCTCCAGCACCTGCTCGGGAGTGCTGCCGTCCTGCGGCAGCGGCACGTCCAGCGGCACCTCGTCCAGGGGTTCCGTCCGCCAGGAGGCCCGCAGCAGGCTGCGGCAGTGGTTGCGTACGACCATGCGCAGCCACGGTCCCACGGCTTCGGGATCGCGTACGTCCACGATCCGCCGGAGCGCCACCAGCGCCGCCTCCTGCATGACGTCGTCCACGTCGGGGCCCGGCCCCAGCAGGCTGAGTGCCACCGCGCGCATCCTGGGCCGGTGCCGCTCCAGCAGCAGGGCCAGGGCCGACACATCGCCCGCCTGCGCGGCCCGGGTCAGGGCGGCGTCCTCCCATGCCCCGGCGTTCTCCGGCAACCCACCCATACCTTGTCCTTCACCCCGAGGCACCTGACTCCCTCCGACTCTAACGCTCCGAAGGGCGTGTCCGCCCGTCCCCTCGCCCCTGGCTGACACGTGTGAAGGTAAGGTGTGGCATCGGCCGGTGGCCGTGGCGTACGGAAAGGCTGGTCCCGTGACATGTCCGAGGAACTGACGAGGTCCTTCGAGGTCCGCTGGGACGACATCGACCTGAACGGTCATCTGCGGAACACGAGATACCTGGAGTACGCCGCCACGGCACGGCTCGGCTTCCTGATCGGCTCCGGATGGGGGCCCGGGGAGCTGGCGAAGGCCGGGGTCGCGGCCGTCTCGCTCGGCGAGGAGGTCCGCTATCTGCGCGAGGTCTTCCCGCTCGAAAGGGTCGTCGTCGGCTCGCGCGTCGTCGGTCTGAGTGAGGAGGGGGCACGGTGGCGGTTCGAACACCGCTTCGCTCGGGAGAGCGGGGAGGAAGTGGCCGTCGTGCGCACCCTGGGGGCGTGGATCGACCTCCGCGCCCGCAGGATCGCCCCGCCGCCGTCCGGCCTGCTGGCCGTGGTGTCCTCCGCGCGGGCGGACGACTGCGAAGTGATCACGTCGACGTCATGAAAGGGTTCCGGGGAGCGGGCGTGGGTGGAGCAGCCGCCCCCACGTCAGGGAAGAACGTGGGGACGGCCGCTCCTTTCCTGCGGCCGGGCCAGCCGATGAACACACCGACCGCAGGAGTCCTTCTCTGGATGAACGGACGTGAAAGCAGCGCGGGTTCACGGATCGGGCGACGAAATTGCGCCAGGAACGTTTCCCTCCCGTCGCTCGTCCCGGCGGCCGGGCGCCCGGCCGCCGGCCGCCGCGCCGTCCTCGGTCCCCGCGGTGACCGGAGTACCGGATGACGGACGACCCGACGGCGGTGCCCCGCCGGGGCCCCCGACCGGATCCCGGCAGGCTGCGGCGGCACGTGGAGTTCCTCGCCGCTGAGCCGCGCAGCCGGCTTCGGGCGCCGGACGTGATGGAACGTGCCGAGGCGTACGTGCACGACGAACTGACCGCGGCGGGCTGGCTGGTGCGGCGACAGCCGTTCGACGTGCGCTGGCAGGTCGGCGCGACCGACCGGCACGGACATCGGGCCCTCGCCCTCAAACCCCGGCTCCATCCGCGGCTGCGCGGCGCGAACCTCATCGCCGAGCTGCCCGGCCGCGGCGCCGGGCCGGCCGTGGTGATCGGCGCGCACCTGGACAGCGTCAGCGGCAGTCCGGGCGCGGACGACAACGCCTCGGGTGTCGCGGTGGTCCTGGAGACGGCACGTCTGCTGGCCGCCTCGCCCGTCGCCCCGCGCGTCGTCCTGGCGGTGTTCGACATGGAGGAGCTCGGTCTCATCGGCGCCCGCCAGGCCGCCCGGGAGCTGGTCCGCGACGGCGGGGTACGCGGGATGATCTGTCTGGAGTCGGTCGGCTACTTCGCCGACGACCCGGGGACGCAGCGTCTGCCCGCCGGCTTCGGACGGATCTTTCCCGAGGCATCCGCCGCGACCCGCGCCGAGGGCTACCGGGGCGACTTCACCCTGGTGGTGCACCGCCGCTCCTCGGCCGCCGCGGCCGAGACGTGGAAGCGGGCCGCCGCGGCGGCCTCCCCGTCCGTCAGCGGACTGCTGTTGCGCGACCCGCGTCCCGACGGGCCGCTCGGACTGCTGATCGGACTCGCCGTGCCTCCGGCCAACCACCTGGGTCGCAGTGATCACGCGCCGTTCTGGAACCGGGGTGTTCCCGCGCTCATGCTCACGGACACCGCGAACTTCCGGAATCCGCACTATCACCGGTCCACGGACGTACCGGAGACGCTCGACTACGGCCGGCTCACCGCCGTCACCGAGGCGACCGCGGTGACGGCCGTCTCGTGGGCGTCACCATGACGGTGAGCGGACGATCCGGCGGGTGGCCCGGTATCCGCTCGCCCGGTATCCGCTCATGCCGGTCGGCGCGGGGTCACAGACCGGCGTGGGCGAGGTCCCAGTCGACTCCGGCCAGCTCGTGCTGTGCCGGAACCAGCTCATAGGTGTGCTCCAGCCACTGCGCCAGCGCGGGCGCCGGCAGCTCGAACAGGGCCGCCATGTCGCCGGAGGCGAGCTGGAGCCACGCGGTCGCCCGGTTCCGCGGCTTCGAAGGCCACATCCGGACGTCGCCGAGTCCGCTCAGCGCGTACAGACCCTGCTGGAGGACGCCCCGCCCGATGCGCCACGAGGCCTGCGGCCCGCCTTCCACGAGGAACTCCACGGCCACGACCCACGGGGACCGCGGGTCGAACCGGAACTCCGCTCTGACGGCCTGCCGGGTCGCCACGTCCAGCACGCGCTCGATGTCCAGGGCCAGCTCGTGGCAGTCGTGCGATGCCGCTCGACGGGTCCGTCCCCCTGGGTGGTTGCCGCTCATGACGCGTGGATCCTTCTCTGTGGCGGAGGCTGACCCCACCTACTGTCGCCGTCCCGGGCACGTCGTACATAGGTAACTTGACGGTTCTCGTGCACCCGACCGCTGGGTCGGTCCCCGTGGCGGCCGTCCGTCGCAACGACGTTCACCCGCTTTCACGGCGGTCTTCTGCGGCCCGTGCCGGGGACCGGTGCGGTCCACCCCGGCGGGCCGTGAACATTGAGTCATTCGACTGTCGCCCCTGGTGCGGGGCCGGACGATCCTGAAACGGTCGCCCGCGTGCCGGTGCCGGGTGATCGTCTTGCTCGGAGGAACCAGCCGTGAACCGTACTCCCGTCGTCTTCATCCATGGCGCGTGGCTGCACGCGCTGTCCTGGGAGTCGTGGGCGGACCGCTTCGCCGGCAGGGGGTTCCTCGCCGTCGCGCCCGGGTGGCCGGGCGAGGCGGCCACCGCCCGCGCGACGCGGGCGTTCCCCGAGGCACTCGGCGGCCTCGGTCTGGACACCTTGACGGACCACTACGGCGGGATCGTGCGGGCCTTCGACACCCCGCCGGTGATCGTCGGCCATTCGGTCGGCGGCCTCATCGCCCAGCACCTCATCGCCGCCGGATGGGGCCGGGCCGCGGTGTCCATCGCGCCCGCGCCGATCAACGACGTCCCGCTGCCCCACTGCCCGGCCCGGCTGTGGACGCCGGACCACGCGGACCCCGGGGACGGGCTGCTGTCCCTGTCCCCCGAACAGTTCCACGAGGTGTTCGCGAACACCGCGCCGGCGGAGGAGTCCGGCCGGATCTTCGAGCGCTACGCGATGCCCGCACCACGCCGGCTGCTCGCCGACCTCGGGTGCGCGGGCGCGGCGCGCAGCCCGCGCACCATGGTCGACGTCGCCCGGGCCGGCCGCGGCCCGCTCCTGCTCGTCTCCGGACAGGAGGACCGGCTGGTACCCGACGCCGTCACCCGTGCCGTCTACAAGCAGTACGGGGACTCCGTAGCCGTCACCGACCTGAAGCAGTTCGCGGACCGCGCCCACTCACTGGTCGTCGACAGCGGATGGCGCCAGGTCGCCGACCACGTGCTCGGCTGGCTCGACGGCCAGGACATCCGCGGGCGTTCGGCCGGGGACTGACACCGCACCCGGGCGGCGCGGCACCCCGCCGTGCCGGCCGGTCCCTCACACGCTCTGCTCGTCGCGGAGCTTGCCCAGCGCGTCACGGAGCGCGGCCCGGGAGCTGATGCCCAGCTTGGGGAAGACCCGGTAGAGGTGGGAGCTGACCGTGCGCGGCGACAGGTGCATCCGCTGGCCGATCTCCTTGTTGGTCAGACCGCCGGCGGCGAGATCGGCGATCCGGCGTTCCTGCCAGGTCAACGCGGCGAGGTGGACGGCGGATGCCTGGGCGGGGGTGCCGGTGGTCCTGAGTTCGGCACGGGCCCGTTCGGTCCACGTGGTGGCGCCGAGGCGTTCGAACGCCTCCGCCGCCAGGGTCAGGGGCGGACGCGCGGCCCTGCGCCCCTGGGTGTGGCGCAGCCGGATGCCGTGGGCGAGACGGATCCGGGCCAGCTCGAAGGGGAAGCGGGTTCCGGCGGGGTGGTTCTCGACCAGGTCGTAGCACCGGTCGGCCTCGGCGGGATCGGTGGCGGTCATGGCGAGGGCGCCGTAGGTGACGAGGGCGAGGCGGGGGGAGATCTCGGGGAGTCCCGCCTGCTGGGCGGCCAGGGCGTGACCGCGGGCCTGCTCGGAGCGGCCGGTGTGCAGGGCGGCCTCGACGAGGTCGAGCAGGGTGCGGGACGCCTGGTGGGCGTAGGGCTCGAAGGCGCTGGGCGGCGTGATGCCGATCGCGTGGAGGTAGGCGGCCTCGTAGTCGCCCTCGCTGAGGGCCGCGGCGGTGCCGATGGCGTCGGCGATCTGGGTGAGGAAGCCGATGCCCCGGGGACGGGCCCAGGCGTCGACGGAGGCTTGCAGTTCCCGCGCCCGTTCGACCTCGCCGCGCATCGCCGCCAGCAGGCCGAGATACGCCTTGCTGTGGTGGGCGAACAACGTGTGCTGATGCGATGTCATCAGCTCCAGTCCGCGCCGTCCGGTGCGGTCCGCCTCGTCCCACTCGCCGACGGCGATCTGGTCCAGCATGATCAGGTGCAGCATGGTCATGCCGGAGACCAGGGCCCCGGTCTCCAGTTCGCGGTCCACGATGCGCTGGAGGTGCGGCCGGTACTGACTGAGCGTGTCCACGTGGTAGGCGGCGACCGACAGCCTGCTGATGTCCCAGGGGTCCAGCGCGCCGAGGTCGGCGAAGGCCCGCTCCACCCGCTCGTGCACGCCCGCTCCCCGACGCACCACATCGCCCCAGGCGTCCTGGTAGATGCGCGAATGCGGGGACACCAGGTCGCCCAGCGAGTCGATGAGCCCATGAGCGCGTTCCCAGGACGTCGCGTCGCCCGCGTACTGGTTGATGGCCAGCAGCAGGTTCACCAGCCGGGTGAGGACCTCGTTCGGCCCCCCGCCGTCACGGAGGCCCTCGATGGCCGCCAGCACCTGGTGCTGGGAGGACCGCACGTCCCCGTCCTCGTAGAGCGCCACGTAGGCCGACGCCACCACCGAGGCGGGGGAATCGATTCGTCCCGCCGTCGAGTCGGCGCCGATCAGCTGCTGGGCCTGGTCGAGCCGGCCGGCGTGCCCGGCGACGAACGCGGCGTCGCCGAGTCTGCGGGACCGCTCCTCGTGGCTCTCGCTCAGCTCCGCGGCCCGGGTCAGCCAGGCCACGGCGGCCCGCGCGCCGCCCCGCCGGGTGGCCGACTCCGCAGCCGCCTCCAGCGCGGCGGCGACCTCCTCGTCCGGGTCGACCGTCGAGGCCCCGAGGTGGTACGCGCGCCGTTCCACGTCGTCGCGGTGCACCTGCGCGAGGGACGCGTGCGCCGCGCGCCGCTCGTTCGGGGTGGCGATCTGCACGGCGGTCGACCGGACCAGGGGGTGCCGGAACACGAAGTCGCCGTTGAGCGGGTCGATGTCCAGCAGACCGCAGGCGGCGGCCTCGTCGGCGTCCTTCATCCGGTAGCGCGCGCCACGGGCGGCGCCGGCCGTCGTGCCCGCCGCGACACCGTCCAGGGCGCCGCGCAGCAGCTCCGCGCGTACGGCGTTCCCCAGGCCCTCGATACGAGCGCCGTAGACGTGCTGGAGCCGCAGGGGCAGCGCGACCCCGGTGTAGCCGAACGATTCCCCGGAGCCGCGGGCCGAGCGGTTGCCGCGCACATGGGGCGGCAGTTCCAGCAGGGCCAGCGGGTTGCCCTGGGCCTCGTCCAGGACGAGACGGCGGATCCGGGGGTCCAGGCCGGGGTGGTGCATGTCGAGCAGCTGCTCGGAGGCCTTCTCCGACAGCGTGCTCACCGGCACCGCGGGCAGCGCGGCGGTGTCGAAGCCGGAGGCGAGGTCGGAGCGCAGGCCGACCGCGAGCTTCACCGAGCTGCCGGTGAGCCGGCGGCCCACGAACCCGCACACCTCGATGCTGGAGGCGTCCAGCCACTGGCCGTCGTCCAGTACCAGCAGGAGCGGCTTCTGTGACGCCGCGAGCGAGAGCAGGTCGAGGACGGCGATGCCGAGGGTCATGACGGACGGAGGTCTTCCCTCGCTCCTGCCGAAGACGACGTCGAAGACCCCTCGGTGGGTGTCGTCGAGCCGGTCGATGTAGGAGAGCAGCGGGTACAGGAACTGGTGCAGGCCGGCGAAGGGCAGCTCCGACTCGGCCTCGACCCCGGCGGCCCGGATCACGCGGTGCCGCTCGTCCGCCGCGAGGTCGGCGACGTAGTCCAGCAGGGCGCTCTTGCCGACACCCGTGTCGCCCCTCAGGACGAGGGACCGGCCCTCGGAGGCGGCCACGAACGCGGACAGCACCTCCTGCTCGTGTTCGCGGCCGACTATCGCTCCGAGCATCGGTTCCACCGTCCCCCACTTCCTTCCCCGCTGACCTCACACCCGGTGCGGATCGGCACACCTGTGCGCTCGGGTGTGCCGGGCACAGTGCGAGGCTACGCCGCCGTGTCCGCTCCGTCGCGGCGACGGCCGCCGTGGCCGTCCGTCTCCGGATCCCGGGCGGCGGCGCGCGCGATCCGCTCGCGGACGGCGGCCGGGTCGGTGGCGTCCGTGCCACCCGTTCCACCCCACCCGGACAGCAGCCTAGATGCCCCCGGGGGTTTCCGTCACGCGGTATGGCCGAAATGTTTCTTGTGCTCCGGAAAGACACCTGCCGCGTCACGCTCCGTTCACGTCCGCAGGTGGTGAGTCTCACGTGAACTCGTGCCACCGGGGCATACGTCCACTCAACTGAACGAAACGATCACGCGGGAAGAAACTGAGGCAGCGATGAAGGACGGCGCGACGGTGTGGCTCCCGTACCGGAGAAACCGGATCCCGGGCCTGCCCGAAGGGCTCTCCTACGGGTACTGGGACGGAACGGGTCCGCTGCCCGGGGACCCGGCCGAGGTCCGCTTCCTCGTCGGCCCGCCGGTGCCCGGCGCCGAACACGTCCTGGGTCGTGTCCTGCCGGGGATGCGCAACCTGGAGATGCTCCAGCTGCTCGGCTCCGGCTACGACCACGTGATGCCGCTGCTGGACACGATGCCGGCCGGCACCCGGCTGGCCACCGGCTGCGAGGTGCGCCGCGTGGCCACCGCCGAGCGCGCGGTCACGCTGCTGCGGGCCCTGTGCCGGGGACTCGACCGGTGCGCGGGCCACCCGTCCCCGGGGGAGGGGCGGCCACAGCCGTACACCACTCTGGTCGGCAAGCGCGTCCTGGTCATCGGCTACGGCGCCGTCGGCGCGGACGTCGCCGCCCGGCTCGGCGCGTTCCGCTGTGAGACGGTCGTGGTGGCCCGTACGGCCCGCACCACCCCGGCGGGGCGGGTGTACGGGGCGCAGGACCTTCCCGTGCTGCTGCCCACGGCGGACGCGGTCGTGGTGTGTGCGTCGCTCACCGACCAGCCGGGCGGCATATGGGGGGCGAACACGCTGGAGCTGCTGAAGGACGGTGCGCTGCTCGTGCACGTCGCCCCGGACGACCCGATGGACACGCAGGCGCTCGTGCGGCAGGTGCGGGCGGGGCGGCTGCGCGTCGCACTCGACGTAAGCGACCCGCAGCCGCTGCCGCCCGGTCATCCCCTGCGGCAGCTGCCCGGTGCCCTCATCACTCCCGATGCCGGGTCCGGCGACGCCTTCTCCCCGATGAGCACGGACTTCCTGCGCCGCCAGCTGCACCGCTACGCACGGGGCGAGCAACTCGACAACGTCGTCCTGACCAACACCCGCCGAACCGGCGAACGGGCCGCCTAGACACGGACGACACGGGGACGCCGGCGGCCTCGGCGCGGCAGACGGGCCGGCATCCGCACGCGGCACACGTGTTCATGTACCACCGTGCCCCGCGGTGACCAGGGCCGGATCCGCCAGTATGTGAGACGGCCCCGCCGGAGTGAACGGTCAGGTGTGTCCGACTCGTTCCAGTGACGTCAGGGTGTGTCCCTGTGCGTCCCGCGCGTTCGGGCACGGATGGCCGACGGGGCGCTCCGTATGTGTGCAGTGAGGTTGTGATCAGCGTGGCGAGTGTCAATTTCCGGCCGGAGGACCTGGCGGACCTGCGTGAGTCCGTGCGCGGTCCCGTCCTGGAGCCGGGAGCCGAGGGGTACGAGGAGGAGTGCGCCACGTTCAACCTGCTCTGCGCCCTCCGTCCGGCCGTGGTGGTCGGGGCGACCGACGCCTCCGACGTGCGTGCCGCGGTCCGGTTCGCCGTGCGGCACGGCCTGCCCGTCGCGGTGAAGTCCGCGGCTCACCAGGTGGTCTCGTCGGCCGAGGGCGGCCTGCTGATCACGACGCGGCGGATGCGGGGCATCGTCGTCGACGCGCAGGAACGCCTCGTGCGGGTCGAGGCGGGTGTCCGGTGGAACGACGTGCTGCCGCGCACCGCCGAGTTCGGCCTGGCCCCCCTCGTGGGCTCCGCCCCCGGCGTCGGCGTCGTCGGCTACACCCTGGGCGGCGGCCAGAGCCCGCTGCTGGGGCGGAGCCTTGGCTACGCGGCCGACCACGTCCGCCGGCTGACCATGGTCACCGCGGACGGAGAACTGCGCGAGGTGACCCCGCGGACCGAACCCGACCTGTTCTGGGCCGTGCTCGGCGGCAAGGGCAACTTCGGTGTGGTGACCGAGATCGAGTTCGAGGTGTTCCCGGTCACCCGCTTCTACGGCGGCTGCATCTACTTCCCCGGCGAGCACCTGGCCGAGGTGCTCGGCGCCTGGCGCGCCTGGCTGCCCACGGTGGGGGAGGACATGACCTCCTCCGTGGCCGTCCAGCGGCTGCCCGACCTCCCGGTGCTGCCCGAGCCGCTCCGCGGTGCCTTCGTCGTCAGCCTGCGGATCGGCTACCTGGGATCGGCCGCCGACGGCGCCGACCTGATCGCGCCGCTGCGCGCGGCGGCACCGGCGCTGATCGACCTGGTGGGGGAGAAGCCGTTCTCCGCCATCGGCGAGATCCACATTGACCCGGTCGACCCGATGCCCTACTGCGACCGCAGTGCCTGCCTCGAGGAGTTCTCCGAGGAAACGGAACGGGCGCTGGTGGAACTGGTCGGCCCGGAGTCGGGGTGCACGCTGGCGAGCGTCGAGATCCGGGCGCTCGGCGGTGCCTTCGACCGGGAGCCGGCCGTCCCCAACGCGGTGTCGAGCCGTGGTCTGCCGTACGTCGTCTTCGGTTTCGCGGTGGGGGCACCGGGCCAGGAGGAGGCGCTGCGGGCCGGCCTCGCGAAGGTGATCGACGGGCTGAGCCCCTGGGCGGCGGGGCGGAACATGGTGAACTTCCTCTCCCCGGACGAGGCGACCGACGCCGAGGGAGTGCGCGAGGTGTACGGGCCGGAGCGGTTCGAGCGGCTCACCGCGGTGAAGAAGCAGTACGACCCGACCAACGTCTTCCGCTTCAACCACAACGTCCTCCCCGCCTGATCCCGGCGGTGACGGAGCGTTCCCCGGGTGGAGGCGGTGCACCTGCACCCGGGGGCCGCTCCGCGGCGAGGCGGCGGGTTCGGCGGCCGAAAACCGCCGTGGCCGACCGGAGCCGTGCCCGGCCGGGTGAACCGGTGGCCCCCTCGCATACGTGTGGAAGACGATCCGGACACGTGTACAACGCACCTGTCCTCGCGCCTACCCGGGAAGCAGAACCATGTCCTCTCCGCAGCCGACACCCGCCCTCCTCACCCGGCAGGTGGAGGAACTCCTCCAGCACGGCGGCCCGTTGCCCATCGTCGCCGCGGGCGACCCGGTGCTGCGCCGGATCGCCGAACCGTACGACGGCCAGCTCGACGACGCGCTGCTCGACCGGTTCGTGGCCGCGCTGCGCGAGACGATGCACGCGGCTCCGGGCGTCGGACTGGCCGCGCCCCAGGTCGGCGTCCCGCTGAGCATCGCCGTGATCGAGGACCAGGCACGCGGGCGGAAGGAAGCGCTCCAGGCGCGGGACCGCGCTCCGCTGCCCTTCCGGGTGCTGGTCAATCCCGTGTACGAGCCCGAGGGCGAGGCCAGGGCCGCCTTCTTCGAGGGATGCTTGAGCGTCCCGGGCTGGCAGGCGGTGACGGCCCGGTACGCCCGGGTGCGGTTGCGCGGGCAGGACGAGCGCGGCCAGGCCGTCGACGAGGTGTTCACCGGCTGGGCCGCCCGCATCGTGCAGCACGAGACCGACCACCTGAACGGCACGCTCTACCTGGACGTGGCCGAACCGCGGTCGCTGTCGACCGACGAGGCGGTCGCGGCGCACTGGTCGCAGCCCACTGCCGAGACGGCCGCCGAGGTGCTGGGATTCGAGTTGCCGTGACCGCCCGTCGGGGTCCCGGACACACCCGGTGTCCCACCGTCACGTGAGTGATGCGCGGCGTTCGCCCCCAGGGGCAGGCCGCGGTCAGCCGACGAGTCCGGCAGCCGGCCCCGGCGCTGGTGGGGCTGCCCCGGACGGCGGTACGTCCGACGCGGAGCAGAGGAACTGGCGTGACACCGATCGTGCGGCAGTGTTCGTTGAAGAGCAGCAATCCGATCCTGTCCCGGCCGCAGTTCGGGCGCCGGGGCGGGCAGAAGACGGCGGTCCGGGACCCGCGTGCCGGGATTCCCGCGGCACGGGACCGGATCGGAGCCGGTACGGACCTGGAAGCGGCCCCCTCGCACGACCCCGCGCCGCCGCCGCTCGTCGTCGGTGACCTGATGACGATGGACGGCGTCCTGTCACGGGCGGCGGCAGGGCTCGGGGTCACGTCCCTCATGGCCGTCCTGTCGTGGGCGCTGCTTCCGCTCGTCCCGGCCGGTGCGGCGGCGTCGTACGGCATCGCCGGCGGCGCCGGACTGCTCGCCGCGGCACTGGTACTCGTCCAGCGCCGCAGGAACCTGCCCTCCCCGGTCCGGACCCTGACGTTCGCGGCGCTCCAGGGTGTGTTCCTCGGGGTGCTCTCGACGACGGCTTCCAGCCACCTCTCGCCGGGCGTCTTCGTGCAGACCGTGCTGGGCACGATGGCGGCCGGTGCCGGTGTCCTCCTCGCCCACGCCCTGCACTGGTTGCGGGCACACCGCCGGTTCCCCGGCTTCACCGGTGCCGCGCTGCTGGCGGCGGCCCTCCTGGCGTGCACGGACTGGCTCCTCCTCGATCCCCTGGGCGCGCGGGGGATCGGGCTGCGTCCGTTCGGACTCGGCGTCGTGATGGCCGTGGTGGGGGTGATCCTCGGGACGGTCTTCCTGGCGTTGCACCTCAGGCAGGTCGAGAACGGCATCGTCCACGGCACTTCCCGCGACCACTCCTGGACCGCCGCGTTCGGAGTCACGTTGACCCTGGCCTGGCTGTACGTGGAGACCGTGCGGCTGTTGACCCTCTGCCCGGGCGACGACTTCTACTGAGCCCTGATCGGCACCGTGGCCGACAGCCCGGCGAAGCGGCCCCCCCCGGCACCGCACGCCCGGGGAGTGGAACTCCGCCGGCGTCGGCCCGGGAGGCAGCATGCCCTTCGCAGAGGTCAGAGCACCGCGTTGTCGGCGGCACCCGGGAAGTCCGTGCTGAAGGCCAGCTCGCGGCCGGCCTCGAACTCGGCCCGCAGCTGGTCGAGCTTCACGCCGATGCGCCGCTGGGCGTCGCTGCCCAGGACGACCCAGTGGGCCGGCTGCGGCGCGTTGACGGACTCGTAGATCGCCTCGGCGGCGCGCTCGGGGTCACCGGGGAACATCTCCGGCGTGAGGCTGCCCATCATGGCGCGGAAGGCTCCGGCGGTGGCGGCGTAGTCCTCGATGCCCTCGCCGGACACCTTCGTCCGGTTCTCGATGCCGGTGCGGAACGAACCCGGCTGAATGATCATCGCGTGCAGGCCGATGGGCCCGATCTCCTGCCACAGGGCCTCCGTGAAACCCTCCAGCGCGAACTTGCTCGCGGAGTAGTAGCCGTTGGCGGGCAGGCTCGCCAGGCCGTCCATGGAGGAGACGTTGACGATGGTGCCGTTGCGCCGGCCGCGCATCCCGGGCAGGACCGCCCGGGTGAGGGCGACCGCGCCGAAGAAGTTGACCTCGAACAGCCGGCGGTAGTCGCTCTCCTCCTGCTCCTCAAGGGCACCGACGAAGTCGATGGCGGCGTTGTTGACGAGGATGTCGATGCCGCCGAAGCGCTCCTCGGCGGCACGTACCGCGGCTTCGCGGTCGGCGGGTTCGGTGACGTCGAGTTTGGCCGCCAGCGCGGTCTCCGGATAGCGCGCGGCCAGTTCGGTGGTGGCCTGCGTCGAGCTGGCGGTCGCCACCACCTGGTCGCCGTGGGCCAGCACATGTTCGGCCAGGGCCTTGCCGAGACCGCTGGACGCGCCGGTGATGAGCCAGGTCTTGCGAGACATGAGGTGATCTCCTTGGTTCCGGTGAACAGGGTGTCGTGGGGGAGGCAGGGAAGGGAAAGCGGGGAGAGGGGGAGGGGGAGACGTCCGGGACGACGGGTGCGCGTCCCGTCCGGTGTGCCTACTCCCCGGCCGGGAAGTCCGCCGCGCGGCTGGCCGCGGCCCACTTCCGGGTCTCCGTGGCGCGGGCCTCACCCGCTTCCAGGGCCATGGTCACGGCCTGGGCGCCGAGCAGGAGCCGGCGCGGCGGGTCGTCATCGCGTACGACGTCGATGAGGACCTTGGCGGCACGGACCGGGTCGCCGGGCTGGTTACCGCTGTTCTCCGCCCGGTACCTGTTCATGGCGCCGACCGTCTCCTCGTAGTCGGGCCCCACGGCGTGCAGTTCCATCGACGAGCCCTGCCAGTCGGTGCGGAAGGCGCCCGGTTCCACGATGACGACCTTCACCCCGAACGGGGCGACCTCGCCCGCCAGGACCTCGGAGAAGCCCTCCACGGCGAACTTCGCGCTCTGGTAGGCGCCCATGCCCGGGGTGCCGCCGACCCGGCCGCCCAGCGAGGAGAACTGCACGAACGTGCCCGAGCGCTGCGCGCGCAGCACCGGAAGGGCGGCCCGGGTGACGTTGACGACCCCGAAGAAGTTCGCCTCGAACTGGGCGCGGAAGTCGTCCTCCGCCATCTCCTCGATGGGGGCGCTGTTGGCGTACCCGGCGTTGTTCACCACCACGTCCAGACCGCCGAAGGCGTCGACGGCCGTCCGCACCGCGTCCCGGGCGGCGACGGTGTCGGTGACGTCGAGGGCCACCGCGCGCACCTGGTCGCCGTAGCGGGAGACCAGGTCCGCGAGCTGCTCCGGACGTCGTGCCGTCGCCACCAGCCGGTCACCGGCCGCCAGAACCGCTTCCGCCAGTGCGCGTCCGAACCCCCGGGACGCGCCCGTGATCAGCCATGTGCTCACCATGTGTGTCCTCTATCCGTGTGATCGGTGAATGAGGTGACTCTGTGCGAGTAAGGCATCCCGAACAAGGCACGCAAGACCGCGCAAGACGCCTGCACATGGGGCGTCTCGTCCAACATGCGTATCAACGGGACGTTTCTCAGTCTCGTCCCGCGGCCCGCCGACGGGCGACCGTCGTTTGACTGCCGGTCCCGGCAGCATGGGCGGTCCCCGGTTCACCTAAGTCATGGGCGCGGTCGCCGTCCGGCGAAGCGGAGCTCCGGCGCGAGAGAACACAAATGCCCGGGCCTACGCCGTCGAAGGCGTCGGCCCGGGCACTGGGCGGTTTCCGCTACGCGGAGACCACCCGGTAGCTCAGCATCGGACTGGGAAGGTCGGTCTGGGTCAGCGAGCCGCTGCTCCATGCCGTGGCGCCGCCGCAGTCGGCCGAGGGGTACAGCTTCACGGACGCCGAGCCGTTGACGATCTGGATCGACTGCACCGCCTGGGACAGCGTGTGGCACGTCCCGAAGTCGCCGAGGTCGACCACCGTCACGGTTCCCGTCCCGGTGGTGCCCGAGTAGAGATAGGCGCCCTCCTGAAGCGGAGGCCAGCCGGCGGCGTTCGCCGCCCCGGCACCGAGGCCGATCAGGGCCGCCGCCATGGCCGCGGCAGCGGCAGTGCTACGAAGCTTCACCTGCATCCTGGTGGTGGACATGCAATCCGCCCTTTCGTCGTGCGCCGAAGCCGGTAGCGGCAATGGCGCTCCCATTCGGTCGAAACGCGGCCGACTGAGCAGATCCTTGCATATTCAAACATGTGCAGGGGAGTACAGATCCGGTCACCCGCACATGTGTGGCTGGCCATCAGGTCCGCTCCGGGGAGGCGGAAACGGTGGTTGCCGAAGTCGCCGCCGGCAGGTTCCACTTCTGCTGCTCGGAGCCGCCGCACGTCCAGATCTGCAACCTGGTGCCGTTGGCGGAGCTCGCGCCGGTGGCGTCCAGGCAGCGGCCGGACAGCGTGTTGACCAGGCTGCTGTTGGCGCCCGTCCGCCACTTCTGCCCGCTGCTTCCGTTGCACACCTGGAGCGTCACCGCGGTACCGCTGGCGGTGGCGTTGTTCGCGACACCGACACAGCTGCCGAGGATCTGCACACTGCCGTCACCGGCCACCGACCAGTCCTGGGAGACACCCGTACCGCAGGTGTTCAGCTGGAGCGCGGTGGCGGCGGCGTTGGTGGCACCCGACCCGGCGAGGTCGACGCACTTGCCGCCGATGCCGGTGAGGTGACCGGTGGGCACACCGGCGGGGAGCTGCCAGCGCTGGTTGTCGGAGACCGCGCAGGCCCAGATCTGCAAGGGGGTGCCGGTGGCGGAGCTGGGGCCGGTGGCGTCGAGGCAGGAGCCCGACCTCTTCGCGACCAGGCCACGGTTGGCGGCCCACGTCCACTGCTGGTCGGGGGAGGACGCGTCGCAGGCCGCCAGCACCACCCGGGTGCCGTTGGCGGTCGCGCCGCCCTTCACGGCCATGCACATCCCGAGCACGCTCACCGTGCCGTCGGTGTTGACCGTCCACTTCTGCGAGGCACCCGTGCCGCAGGTGCCCAGCTGTACCTGGGTGCCCGCGGCGCTGGTGGAACCGGACCCGGCCAGGTCGGCGCATGTGCCGCCGTACCCGGAGATGCGCCCGCTCGGACCGCCGACGGGCAGCCGCCACACCTTGCCCGGGGTCACCGGACCGCAGGTCCACAGCCACAGCACCGCGCCCACCGCGGAGGAGGTGTCCTTGACGTCCAGGCACTTGCCGGACAGGTCGTTGACCAGACCGCCGTCGGCACCCGCGTGCCACTGCTGCGCGGCGGAGGCGTCGCAGATCTCCAGGACCACCGGGGTGCCGTTGTCGGCCGTGCCGCCGCCCTCGGGTGTCATGCACCGCGAGTCGAACAGCCTGAGCGTGCCGTCGGCGGCGGCCTTCCACTGCTGCGAGTCGGCCGACCCGCAGGTGTTCAGTACCAGCTGGGTGTCCGGCGTCTGACGGCCGCCGTCACTGTCGGCACACATGCCCGCGATGCCGGTGAGGTGCCCCTGCGGCCCCGCCGGAGTGGTCGGCAGGCCGAACTTCTGCCCGGTGGTGGCGGTCGCGCAGGCCGCGGTGACCACGGGTGTGCCGTCGGCGGTCGAGGAGCCCTTGACCTCGGCGCACAGCCCGGACGCCCGGTTGACCAGGCCGCGGTCCGCGGCAGCCGTCCACTGCTGTGCGGTGGAGCCGTCGCAGGCCGCCAGCACCAGCGCGGTACCGGAGGCACCGCTCTTCGCGGCGGGCATCACACACTTGCCCTGCACCCACAGCGAGCCGTCCCTGCCCGCTATCCACACCTGCGAGGCGCCGCCGTCACAGGTGCCGGTCTGCACCGCCGTACCGGTGGCCAGTCCGAAGGCGTGGCCGAGGCACGTCCCGCCGACGGCGGTGAGCGCTCCGACCGGACCGGCCGGAGCGGGGGACGCGGGGAAGTCCAGCCCGATCCGCGTCCTGCCCAGATGCCTGGGCAGTTCGGCGGGCTCGCCGCCGATCCTCTCGAACGGCAGCGAGGTGACCGGCGCCGACTGGCGCTCGATCAGATAGGCGTGCCCGGCCTTGGCGCGGAGGGTGAACTGCGCGGCCGTGGAGAACGCCACGACCGTCGACCCGTCCGCCGCGTCCACGACACCGGCCGACTCGCCGGGCCACGGGTTGCGGGTGACGAAGGAGGCGGTCGAGCCGGCCTCCAGGGCCACGGTGACCGGGACACCGCCCCGGGTCTGCACATCCACCTTGGCGTTGTCGTGCACCGACACCGTGCCGTCGACATCCCAGTCGGAGGGGAGAGCCGGGGCGATCCGCAGCACGTCGTCGTAGTCCTGCACCAACGCCTCGTTGACCGCGGCGGCGATCACCCCGTTGGTCTCGCTGTACGGCTCCCGGCCGGTCTGCACGTTGTTGTTGCTGGTCAGACCGGACGGGTAGAGCTGATGGGTGACGTTGAACAGCAGGCCCGCCTTCACCGCGCCGGCGTCGCCGAGGCGGGCCGCCTGGAGCGCGTCGAAGCTCCAGTTGGCGTCATCGGGCCAGCGGCGGTTGTCGTAGGTGCGCTGCGCGAGGTCGTGCAGCGCACCGGTGTCACCGATCAGACCGTAGGGCCACACCGCCTCCAGGTCCAGGTTCTCGGAGTTGTGCGTCTCGGCAGCCGGCTCGGCCGACAGCGCGATGACGTCCTCGCCGGAGGAGTCCGCCGAGGGGGTGAGCACCTGGGTGTGGGTGGCGGCGTCCGTACGCGGCAGCGGCGGCGACTTCGCCTGCGCGGCCGTCAGTTGCGCCTGGAAGTCGGTGTCGATACCGAGCGCCTTGGCCGCGGCGGCGACCACCGGGAACAGCGCCTGCATGGCCGCGACGTCCGTGACCGGGTCGCCGACGTTCCACTGGGTCTCGTGCGCGTTGGCCCTGGTGTGCAGCAGGCCGTCGCTCCCGGTCGTGGCGTACGACAGCAGGAACTGCGCGCTGGACTTCATCAGCGGGTAGCTCTCCCGCAGGAATGCCAGGTCACCGCTGGTGCGGTACTGCTGCCACAGCGCCAGCGACACCTCCGCGCCGGTGGAGACGGTCTGCGCGTTGTACGACGTCTCACTCGCCTCGCAGGAGGCGTTGCCGGTGCCGGCGTCGAAGTAGCCGTTGCCGTTGAACCGCATCGTCTCGGGGACGCAGGCGCCGGTGTGCCCCGGCATGTGGTCCTTCGTCCAGGCCTCGATGTTCGCCAGGTTCGACGTGTAGAGGTCGTAGAACGGTGTGTTGAGGTCGGAGACGCCCGAGGTGAGGTTGGCGGCGGCCTGCATGCGCAGGTTCCACCACCAGTAGTCGCGTGGGGCCCAGTCGTGCTCGTCGCGGGTGAAGGAGAACAGGTCCGCGACACCGGCCTGGGTGCCGGGCAGCGAGCCCCGGTTGCTGGCGGCCGACTGGTAGAGGAAGACCGTCCGCAGGTTCTCGACGTAGGAGCCGGTCCCGTCGGCCGACTCGATCTTCATCGTGCCGGCACGGTCCCAGAAGCCGTGCCACCAGGCGGTGTGCGCGGCCTCCAGGCCGGTGGAGGAGGCGGTGGCGTCGCTGCCCAGATACGCCGTCGCCGTCGCGCCCGCGTCGCCGCCGGCCCAGTGCGGGGCGGCGACCACGACCCGGAACGAGCCGTCGGCCGCAGGGTTGAACGCGACCTGCACGGTGTCCCCGTCGGTCACCGACGAGGTGACGTTTCGTCCGCCGGCCGTGAGGCCGAGCAGCGTGCCGTACGTGTCGCCGGTGCCGCCGGTGCCGTCGTCCTTCCACGTCTCGGCGAGGGTGGCGACCGGGCCGTCGGCGGTGGTGGACGGCGAGCGCCCGTCCCACAGGTCGCCGCGCACCGTCTGGGTGCTGTCCGGGTCGGCGCCGGTGACGTCGACGACGAGCTCGTCGCGGTCGGCCCGGGTGTAGACGGTCGCCGTCATGCCGCCGCCGGACTCGGTGAGCACGCCGTCGTACAGGTTCAGGCGGGCGGAGAAGTCGTCGGCCTCGGTGAGGGTCTTCAGACCCGGGATGGTCACCCGGCCGGGGGACTTGCGGTCGGGGAAGGTGTCGCCGCGGTTGAGTTGGGCGGTGAGGCCGTCCGCGGCCCACACCGCCGCCCCCAGTGTGCCGTTGCCCAGTGGCATGGACTGGGCGGGGTCGGTGCCGGCCCGCCCGAGCACGATGTCGGAGCGGTGGACCACGGCGGCGCGGTCCACCTGGAAGGCGTTGTTCTGCCAGGCCGTCGTGGGGGCGGTCCGCGCCGCCGCCGTCTCCTGCGGGGGCGCCGTCGCCGCGGCGGCCGGTGGGCCGAGGAGTCCGAGGGCGAGCGCGCTCACGGCGCCGGCGGCCGTGAGCGCGCTCCGGCCGGGTCTGTGCCGGCGCATCGGGTCGTTCGCCTCGGGTGAAGGCCGCCTGTCGGCGGGGGTTCTGGTTCTCACACCGCGATGACGTGTGCGGGACGACACGGAGTTCACGCGCCGGCGGGGGTGATGACACTCACGGCGATGCCCGGCGTCGCCGTGGTGCGGACGAACGGGCCGACTGCCGAACACGCACGTGCCTCGCACGGGGTTCACACTGATAGCCTGCCCGCAGCGGGCGGCCCTGGGTGCCGAACGAACACCTGACGAGCGGCAGTTGCCCACCACAGTCATGAACACGTGTCTCCTGGTGAACGGGAGGCGGCGCTTCCGCTCGACGGCCCCGGGTGATGCCGTACCGCCGTCTGCCACGCCTGCTCACCGGAGAGAAGAACCGTGACACCTCTCGACGAAGCCCCTCTGGACGTCCTGGACGCCTACCGGACCTGCGAGTTCGCCACCCTCGGACGCGACGGCACCCCGGCCGCCTGGCCGACGGCCGTACGCCGGAACGACAACGGCACCCTGTTGCTGACCACCTCACTCGCCTTCGCGCAGAAGGCACTGAACATCCGCCGCGACGGACGCGTCGGCCTGCTCTTCTCCGACCCCACGGGCAGCGGTCTCACCGACGCGCCGCAGATCTTCGTAGGCGGCAGGGCGGAATGCCCCGACGAGATCATGACGGGCCCCGACGGCGCCGAGGACTACTGGCGGATGCTCTTCGAACGGCAGCCGCACAGCCGGTCGTACGTCTCCGCCCCCGCGCGGTGGACGATGGACTGGTACTACCTGCGCCTGCTCATCACGGTGACGCCCGAGCAGGTCGTCGTCAGGCCGCCGTTCACCGTGTCCGGGCCGCAGGACGCCGGCCCGAGCCCGCTGCCGGGCGCCGAGCAGTTGTCCCGGTACGCCAGCGCGGTGCTGGCGGCCCGCGACGCGTCCGGAGCACCCGTCCTCGCCCGTACCCGGCCGGCGCCCACCGACGGCGGCTACGTCATGGACGTGCCCGCCGAGTGCGCCGCGGTCCCCGGACCCGCCTCGCTGCTGGTGCACCGCCACGACGAGTCGATGAACAACATGCACAACGCGCTGGTCCGCGGCCGGCTGGAGACGGCCGGTGACCGACTGCTGCTGGTTCCGGAGAAGGTCGTGGAACCGATGGGCTCCGGGCGCGCCAGTGACGCCCTGGGCGTGCTGCGCCGTACGAAGCGGGCCACCGAGCGCTATCTCGAACGGCGCGCGCTGCCACGGCCCAAGGTGCGCTGGGACGAGTTCCGGGCCCTGGCCGCTGCCGCTCGCCGGGGCGACAGCGACTGAGACCGCCGCCCCGAGCGCGGCGCCTTCGCGGGTGGCGTGGCTCAGGGCGGCGACGGGCGCCGTCGCCCGACCGGTACGGCTTCCGCGCGGGGCAGCGCTCCGGCTCAGCCGAGGGAGAGGCCCCGCACCAGCAGGTCGAGCAGCGCGCACACGAACAGGGCGATGCCGATGAAGCCGTTCACCTGGAAGAAGGCGCGCTTGAGGCGGGACAGGTCGTGCGGGCGGACCAGGGTGTGCTCATAGCCGAAGGCCCCGGCCACGACGAGCAGACCCAGCCACAGCAGCGGGCCCCCGTGGGTGGCGAGGGCGTACCAGACGAACAGGGCCGTCGTGATGGTGTGGCAGGCCCGCGCCCCCCAGACGGCGGCCGGGACGCCGAATCGCGCCGGCACCGACTTCACACCGATCGCGCGGTCGGTGTCGACGTCCTGGCAGGCGTAGATGAGGTCGAAGCCGCCGATCCACACACCCACCGCGCCGCCGAGGATCACCGCGTCCCAACTCCAGGCCCCGGTCACGGCCAGCCAGGCTCCGATCGGCCCCATCGACTGGGCCAGGGCGAGGAACGCCTGCGGGAAGTTCGTGAAGCGCTTGGCGTAGGGGTAGACCACCATGGGCACCACGGCGACGGGTGCCAGCGCCAGGCACAGGGGGTTCAACAGGGCCGCGGCGGCGAGGAAGACCACGGCGGCGATCAGCGCGCCGGTCCGCGCGTTGCGCACCGACACGGCGCCGGTCACCAGCTCACGGCCGGCGGTGCGCGGGTTGCGGGCGTCGATCTCACGGTCGATGATCCGGTTCGCGGCCATCGCGAAGGTGCGCAGGGCCACCATCGCCACGGTCACCAGCAGCAGGGTCACCCACTGGACGGCGCGGTCCCGCTCGTACATGGCGGTGAGGGCGGCGATGTACGCGAAGGGCAGCGCGAACACGGAGTGCTCGATCATCACCAGGCGCAGGAACGCCCGGGTGCGCCCCTGGGCCGGGGCTGTCATGGAAGCTGTGCTCACCCGTTCATACTCCTTGCTCCACCGTAGGTCGCAAGGTGGCGACAGGTGTGAGGGTCGCATCGGTATGTCTGTGGCCGCTCATACTAGCTATGTGTGCCCGGAGGCACACACCCGCCGCTGACCGCCACGGGCGCCCCCTCCGGTGGCCGCGGCCGAGCCGGACCACCGTCACACGGACGGCGCGGCCGGTCCGTCGAGCAGGTCCCGCAGGAACCCGTCCCAGTTCAGGCCCGCCAGCTCCACCTCGGCCGAGGCGACCCGGTACGTGGCCTCCAGCCACTCGGCCAGCGCCGAGGTGGGAACCTCGAACAGAGCCTCCACCTCCTGGGATTCCAGCAGCAGCCAGGACGACGGCTGCTCCCCGGGCAGCGTCGGCCACATCCGCACATCGCCGGACCCGCTCATCGCGGTCAGACCGTGGTGCAGCAGCTCACGGCCGATCCGCCAGATGAGACCCGGCCCGCGCTCCGCCAGGAACTCGACCGTGATCACCGCCGGCATCTCCGGATCGAAGCTGAACTCCGCCTGAATGGGCAGCCGGGTGAATTCATCGAGCATCTGGTCGAGGTCCAAGACCAGTGAAGGCACGAGCTCGGGCGTCGAACGCGCCCTCAATGACTGATCACGGTGCATGACGGGAGTTCCCCTCCGTGGGACGAAGCCTGCGTGCTCCTACTCTTCGCCCGGAAGAGAACCCGCACATCTGTCAGTTGACGGTCGGCGGGAGGGGACCGGCGGCGGGCGTCGGAGTGCGCCGGACGGGCCGCGGCGGTCATGACCTAAGTCAGCGTGGCGTCCCCGCGCCCCCTGGTGCGCACCACGGCACCGCGGTCGGGCTGCGCACCACGGCCGCACCCGGTCCGGCGCCGTTGACGTCCATCGGACGGACGGTCACTTCGGTCCCTGTCCGGGCCCGGTGATACGCTCCGCACTCCTCGGGGCCGGACCGGACGAACCATCCGAGCCCTTCGGACCGTACACCTCATGTAGGAGGACCGGCGCGGTGCCGCACCGCGCCGGTCCGCTCGGACCGAGGTTTGGAGTTCGTCGATGAAGGCCTTCCGATACGTGTCCCAGGGCACGCCCCTCCGTTTGACGGACGTGCCGGACCCGGTGCCGGACGCCGGCTGGGTGGTGGTGGACGTCGAGGCCGCCGGTCTGTGCCACTCCGACGTCCATGCCCTCGACGGCACGATCGAGCTGAGCCGGCGCCCGCCCTTCACCCTCGGCCACGAGGTCGCGGGCACCGTGTCCGCCCTCGGCGAGGGCGTGCGGGAGTACGAGGTGGGCGACCGCGTCGCCGTCGCGATCATCGCGCACCCCGAGGTCCAGGCCCACTACGCGCCGGGCATCGGTGTCGACGGCGGCTACGCGGAGCGTCTGGCGGCCCACGCCTCCACCCTCGTTCGCATACCCGACGGCGTCTCCACGGTCCACGCGGCCGTCGCCACGGACTCGGTCGTCACCGCCTACCACGCCGTCCGCACCGAGGCCCGCGCCAGGCCGGGGGAGGTGATCGCCGTCGTCGGACTGGGGGGCCTCGGCCTGAACGGGGTCCGCACCGGAGTGCTCGCGGGAGCCACGGTCTACGGTGTGGACATCAACCCGGACACCTTCGACGCGGCCCGCGCCGCGGGCGCGAGCGACTGCTTCACCGACGTCGCCGCACTCGCCGACCTGCGGCCCGACGCCGTCGTCGACTTCGCGGGCGTGGGGTCCACCACGTCCGCAGCGGTCGACGTCGTACGCCGCCGCGGCCGGGTGGTCGTCGTGGGGCTCGGCACGAGGACCACGAGCTTCTCCACCGGCAACCTGGTCCGCAAGAGCGTGGAACTGCGTGGCTCGTACGGCGCCGGCAAGGACGAGTACCGGCAGGTGCTCGACTTCATCGCCCAGGGCCGCATCGAACCGGTCGTGGAGGAGATCCCGTTCGCCGACCTCAACGAAGGCCTGGACCGCATCCGTCGCGGCGCGGTCCGGGGCCGCCTGGCCGTCCGGCCGGGGAAGTGACCCTCGATGCCCTGCCCCCCGACCACAGCACCGCAAGCGAGAAGGACGGACGCATGACCCGGACCAACACCCAGTACCGCCTCGCGGCACGCCCCGTCGGCCTGCCCGCGGCCTCCGACTTCCAGTACGCCGAGGAACCGGCCCCGCGGCCGGGCGAGGGGGAGTTCCTCGTACAGGTCGACTACCTCTCCATCGACCCGGCGATGCGCTCCTGGATGAACGAGGGCCGCAGCTATGTGCCCCCCGTCGGCCTGGGCGAGGTCATGCGCGCGGCCGGCATCGGCCGCGTCGTCGAGTCCCGGCACCCCGCACACCCCGTGGGCGAGGTGGTGAGCGGTACCTTCGGCGTCCAGCGGTACGCGCTCAGCGACGGCAAGGGCGTCGCCCCGGTCGACCTGTCCCTGGGCGAGGCGCCGGTCCACCTCGGCGCGCTCGGTTACAGCGGACTGACCGCGTACTTCGGTCTGCTCGACATCGGCCGGCCCGAACCCGGCCAGACGGTGGTCGTCTCCGCGGCGGCCGGTTCCGTCGGCGCGCTGACCGGGCAGATCGCCCGGATCAAGGGGTGCCGCGCGATCGGCATCGCGGGGGGTCCCGACAAGTGCCGCTTCCTCGTGGAGGAACTCGGCTTCGACGGGGCCGTGGACTACAAGGCCGGGAACGTGCGGGCACAGGTGAGGGACCTCGCGCCGGGCGGCGTGGACGTGTTCTTCGACAACGTCGGCGGCGACATCCTCGACGACGTCCTCACCACGCTCGCCCACGGCGCCCGGGTGGTCATCAGCGGTGCCGTTTCGCAGTACAACTCCGAGCAGGGTGTCCGGGGACCGGCGAACTACATGCAACTGCTCGTCAACCGGGCCTCCATGACCGGCTTCGTCATCTTCGACTACGCGGCGCGCTACGGCGAGGCCCGCGCCGAACTCGCCGACTGGCTGCGTTCCGGACGGCTGAAGGAACGCACCCATGTGATCACCGGTGGCGTCGAGCGGTTCCCCCAGGCACTGCTCGGGCTCTTCACGGGCGAGAACACCGGCAAGGCGGTACTGGCCCTGTGAGCCCGGTCGTCGTCACCGCAGGGTGAGCGCGGCCGAAGGGCCGCGCGGTGCCGCCGATGCGTCCGGCCACCGAGGGCCGGGGCGGCTGTGGCGAGACCGCCCCTCGGTGGCGACGACCGCGTGTTCCGGACGCGGGCCGCGCCCTCAGCGGGCCGGAGCCGTGCCGGAATCCGGCACGGGCGCCGGGTCGATCCGGATCGTCGCGGCCCGCGCCTGCGGACTCGTGACGAGGGCGTCGGCGAGTGAGCCGTACTTGGCGCGGAAGGCGGCGTCGAGCCCGGGGGAGAGATCCAGGTCACGGGTATGGAGGAGGACGTCCCGGGTGACACCGGCCACCTGGATCCGTCCGTGGCCGCGGTCCCGCGCCGCCTGGTACCAGCGGGAGCGGACTCCCCGGTAGGCGCGGACGTAGAGTTCGCCGTCGACGACCACCATGCCGATCTCCACGCCGTCGTGACCGCCGTCCCCGGCGGTCAGGGTGAGGGCGTAGGTCTCGGCGAGCAGGGCCTGGTCCTCGGCTGTCCAAGCGGTCATCGGGTCACATCCTCGCTCCGGTCGGTGCTGGGTTCCGCGGCGGTCCAGGAGGCGAGGATGCGCAGCGCGTCGTGGGAGGGGCTGCCGGGTTCGGCGGTCAGTGCCATGAGGCGTTGTCCGGAGCCGTCG
>NZ_BMVN01000049.1:0-55480 GCF_014650735.1 Streptomyces canarius | reverse complement strand
ACCCGTTCAAGATCCCTCAGCCGAGATCTGGCTCACCCGTCCACAACCTCCCGGCACAGAACAACTAGGGCATGGTGCTCTGGGCGAGGATCAGGTCGATGACTGCGGGCAGACCGCCTTCGGCAAGTGCGGCGCGCTGCCGGTCCGCGCCGGTGCCGCTTTGCAGAAGCCGGTGGACCAGGGCCGTCACCTGCCGGTTGTCGCCCGACGCGTCGAGCGCGGGAGCGACGTGGCGCAGCAGCTCGTACAGCATCTCGCCGGCCCGGCGTTGCTGGCCACCGGGGTCGACCAGGGTGCTGCTCAGTCCGTGGCGGGCCGCGTGCCACATGCTCGCCTGTAGCAGTTCCTGCTCGCAGTCGAGCGCGGGAGCGCCGACGGCGGCCTCCGCCAGCGCGGTCTCCACGAGGGCCCGTACCAGGCCCGTGAGCATCACGGCGTCGTCCGCGCGCAGCTGCACGTCCAGGCACCGGACCTCGATGGTGGGGTACCGCGCCGAGAGCCGGGCCTGCCAGTACAGCTGACCGGTGTCCGAGATCAGGCCGCTGTCCAGCAGCTGTTGCACGCGCCGGTCGTGGTCGGCGATGTCGGCGAAGTGCGGGGGCATGCCGCTGACCGGCCAGCGGCTGAAGATCACGGTGCGCCAGCTGGCGAATCCCGTGTCGTGACCGTCCCACAGCGGGGAGTTCGCGGACAGGGCGGTGAGGGCCGGCAGCCACACCCTGATCCGGTTCAGGACCTGCACGCCGGTCTCCCGGCTGGGGACGCCGACGTGCACGTGCATGCCGTTGACCAGCTGCTCCGCCACGAGCTGGGGCGCCTGGGTGAGCATGGCCCGGTACCGGGCCCGGTCGGTGACGGCCACGGGGTGGCCGTGGCGCAGTGGGGGAGTGGCGCAGGCGGCGATCCGGCAGCCGTGCGTCTCTGCGGCTGCCCCGAGGGCGTGCCGCAGCCGCAGCAGGTGCCCCCCGACCTCCTCCAGCGTGGCGCACACCGGCGTGGCCACCTCGACCTGCGCCTGCAACAGCTCGCACTGCACCTCCCGGTCGGCCACGAGGTGCCCCAGGCCCGCGGCTGCTCGCACCTTGTCCCCCAGAGGGACGGGCAGACCCGTGACCGGGTCGAGCAGCAGGTACTCCTCTTCGACACCGATCGTCGTCATCGATCGCCTCTGTTCCGCCCGGGTGCGCCGCCGGACTGGCTCCCGATGCGCCTGGCCGGTGCATCGCACGGCGATGACTCGTCGGAAGAGTCACTCGCGATGCCCGAGTGCCGCACCCACGTCGCGGTAAACCGTCACTTATCGCCGAGCATCACGACATGAGCGGATATCCCGCCCCAATGCCTCATGCGCCGATCGCTCGGTGGTGGCCCAGAGACCCACTTCCGACGTCGGCCTGTCGCAGCCCTGTCCCGACGCCGGACGGCGTCTTTCGTGCGGTCCACCGGCACGGCATCGCTCGTCGCGACGACATGGACGGTGTGCCCCCCGGCCGCCCAGAGCGCGGTACGGGCCGGGAGCGACTTCCCCTGGCGTTTCCTCGCCGACACCCCCGATACCTGCTGCTTCCACCCGCACGTGGGTACGACGGCGAGTGGGGCGTGGTGCTGGACGACCGGGCGGCGTACCGTGTCGCGCTCGGCCTCGGCGAGGGCGAGCGGGCCAGTGGATGCTGCACTGCCACAACGCCTATCACGGCGAGCCGGGGATGATCGCGCTGGTGGCCTACCAGGCGTGACAAGGCACACCACGTTCGCGCACGTCGTCACGGGCCAGCGGATGTGCTGGTCCGCCCGGTGCTACGGCGCGGTGGCCAGGTGCGGGGAGCGGAGCACGAGCAGGGTGATCTCGCTGGGGGCGAAGACGCGGAACGGCGGGCCCCAGAATCCGGTGCCGCGGCTGGTGTAGAGCAGGGTGCGGGGGCCGTGGTGGCTGAGGCCGGCGAGGGCGGGCTGGTCGAGGCGGACCAGGTGGTGGAAGGGCCAGATCTGGCCGCCGTGGGTGTGACCGGAGAGCTGGAGGTCGATGCCGGCGGCTGCCGCCCGGTCGACGAACTTGGGCTGGTGGGCCAGGAGCAGGACGGGCAGGTCGGGGTCGGCGCCGTTCAGGGCTCCTGCGAGGTGGGCGCGGTGGCCTGCCAGGCCGGAGGACTCGGCGGTGACGTCGTCCACGCCGGCGACCACGAGGGTGTCGCCCCCGCGTTCGAGCAGCAGATGGCGGTTGCGCAGCGGCTCCCAGCCCAGCTCGTCCATCAGGTCGACCCAGCCCTGGGCCTCGCTGTAGTACTCGTGGTTGCCGGTGACGTAGACACGGGCCCGGGTGGCCCGCACGGTTCCGAGCGGGGCGGCCTGGGCGCGGCGGCGCTCGGCCGTGCCGTCCGCGATGTCGCCGGTGTGGCAGACCAGGTCGGCTTCCAGGGTGTTCACCGTCTCGCACACCCGTGCCGACCAGCGGGCGCGGTCGAGGGGGCCGTAGTGGGTGTCGGTGATGAGGGCGACGCGGAGGCCGTCCAACCCGGCACCCAGCCGTGGGAGTTGCACGTCGAGCCGGCGCACGCGTGGCACCCGGCGGGCCTCGGCGTACCCCCACACGAGCAGCACGGTGGTTACGCCGAGGACGGCCCAGGCGACGATTCGGGCCCGGTCCTGGCTCTCGCCGACGCCGGCCACGGTCAGGGCGAACCGCAGGAGGACGCCGAGCAGAACGGACCAGGTGAACAGGACCCAGCTCGTGCCCAGCAGGGTGTCACCGACGATCGCCGCCCGGTCCCGTTGGCGCCGGCCGTGGCCGCGCACCATCGCGAGCGGCATACAGATGAGGCCGAGGACGAACAGGGCGGTGCCGGCCGGCGTGACGGCCGGCGGCCAGTGCTGGCCGGCGTACAGGAGCACCCAGCAGGGCACGGCCCACAGCAGGACGGGGGCGATCAGGGGGATGTAGCGCATCAGGCGGTGCAGTCGGCTCGGCCGCGGCGCTTGCGCTTCGCCCTCGGCGGGCCGGGTGTTGCTGGTGTCGGTCACGCTTCCCCTCCCTGACCGGGCTGCCGTCCCGCGCACTGTATCCGGTCGCCCTCGGGCCGGCCGGACCGGCTTCCATGGGCACGGGTCCTTCAGGCGCAGACCTGCCGCCGACGAGGTCGAGCGTCCGGCCCCGCGCCCCTCCTGCCAGTCACAGGAGGTGCGCGGTCCGCCGCCGAGCGGCTACGCGCAGGTGCCGGCGAACGTCTCGCGGGACACCACGTCCGTCGTGGTGGAGACCTTCACCTGGGCCGGTCCAGCACCATCGGGGTGATCGCCGGTCCCGACGGGACCTGTGGCGGCGGTGCCGGCACGGCGGGACCAGGTGTCATGGACCCAGTCTGGCCGCCACCACTGACGTCGGCCGGGGTTTCCGGGACACGGGCGCGGACGGAAACCAGCACCGTCCGGGGGAATCCGGTGCGTTTTGCGACGCGCCCCCGGTGCACCGCAGGGCCTTTTCAGCCGACCTGCCCACGCGATTAAGTCAGTCAATTGATTTAAATTGTGGGGTGGACTTCAGTGGACCGCAGAGTGATCGAAGGAGACAGCAATGAGCCAGACGCGCTCCGCACAGCCCCCGAAGTACCCGTTCCGCGCCCCGGAGGCGCTCGTGCCCCCGGAGGAATGGGCGGACCTGCGGCAGACCTGCCCACTGGCCCCGGTGACCTTCCCGAGTGGTGATGAGGCGGTGCTCCTGACCCGGTACGAGGACGTGCGGACGGCCCTCGTCGATCCCCGGCTCACGCGCGAGGGTCTGGCCCGGCCGGACGCCGCGCGCATCACCGCCGGAGACGCCGAGGGCATCTTCAGCAGCCCGATGGCGAAGACGCTGAACGCGGAGGGGCATGTGCGGTGGCGCCGGATGGTGGGCAAGTGGTTCACCGCCAAGCGCATGTCCGCTCTCCGGCCGCGCATGGAGGAGATGACCGACCGCCTCGTCGACACCATGATCGAGCAGGGCGCCCCGGCGGATCTGGTGTCCCACGTGGCGTTCCCGCTGCCGGTCTACGTCATCTGCACCATGCTCGGGGTGCCCGAGGGCGACAGGGACCTCTTCAAGGCGTGGTCGGACACCTTCCTGAACATGACGAGGTACACCCGGGAGGAGACGGATGCCGCACACCGGGAATTCGCCGCCTACATGTCCGGCCTGATCGCCGAGAAACGCGCCGCCCCCGGAGACGACCTGCTCAGCCGGCTCATGGATGCCTCCGACACCGAGGGCGAACCGATGTCCGAGGCGGGGCTGGCGGCGACCGGGCAGGCGCTGCTGCTGGCCGGGCACGAGACGACGGCCGGGTTCGTCGCCACGATGACGGCGCACCTGTTGTCCGACCGCAGCCGGTGGGAGCGCCTGCTGGAGGATCGGTCGCTGATCCGGTCGGCGGTGGAGGAGGTCTTGCGGTTCGATCCGAACGGCAGCGGCTTCGGCATGCTCCGCTACGCCCATGAGGATGTCGAACTCGCCGACGGCACGATTCCCCGCGGCGCGACGGTGGTGTGCAGCATGGCCGCCGCCAACCGTGACGAACGAGCCTGGGCGGACGCCGACTCCATGGACCTCGGCCGCAGCCCCAATCCGCACCTCGCCTTCGGGGCCGGCCCCCACTCGTGCCTGGGTCAGCCCCTCGCCCGCACCGAACTCCAAGCCGTCCTCAGCGTGCTGCTGCGCCGCCTTCCCGGCCTGGAGCCGGCCATCGATGCCACGAAACTGCGGCGCCAGGAGGGCATGCTGACCACACCACTGCTGGAGATGCCGGTGACATGGTGAACGACACCGCCCACAGAACGGTACCGAGAGCCGGACGCGGAGCCGGGACCCGCGAGGCCATCATGGCGGCGGCCGAGCGGCTGTACGCCGAGCACGGCCTGTCCGGCGTCTCCAACCGGCAGATCGGTGAGGCCGCGGGCCAGAGCAACACCACCGTCGTCAGCTACCACTTCGGCAGCAAGACGGCACTCGTACGCGCCATCATGACCAAGCACGGCACCCTGGTCGACTCCATCCGCCGACGGCACGTGGCAGACGTCGGCGAGAGCGACGACATCCGGGACTGGGCACGGTGCCTGGTACACCCCGTGACCGAACACCTGGACACGCTCGGTGTGCCGTCCTGGCAGGCGCGCTTCGCCGTGCAGGTGCTCACCGACCCCCTGATGCGGGCCCTGGTCACCGACGAGTCGCTCACCCGCGACAGTCTGCGGCAGACCCTGCGCGGCCTGGGCAGGTGTCTGGAACTCCTGGTGACTGCCGAGGTGCGCCGCGAGCGCGCCGACATGGCCCGTCACCTGATCACCCACACGTGCGCCGAGCGTGAACGGGCCCTGGCAGAAGGAACGGCCGAACCCGGCGGTTCCTGGCAGCGCACCTGCGGAGGCGCTGGAGGACGCGCTGGTGGGACTGCTCACCGCACCATCCACCCATAGGTGAAACGAAGCCGCGCCCCTTACCAGGCTCTGTGCCGATCACACGGGCGGAACCCGGGCTGATCTCCCTCCCGGGTGCGGCCCGCTGCACCCCGAGGTGAGCAGGCCGCTCTCTCGCCCCGCCGTTCGGCGCGCGGAAGCGCGGGAGTCACCTGATCACCGGAGTCCCTGGTCACCGGAGTCCTGGTCGCTCCTGTCCCGCTCGGTGCGGTCGGCGGCCTGGCCGCCGGTCGGCGAAGTCCGGCCGTCACCATCCCCACCTCCAGCGCCTGATCCGGCCGGTCCGGGTGCGGCCCTGGTCCCCACACGCCCCCGTTCCCCCCACCACCGAAAACGAGGCGCCGCCGAGCCAGGCCGACGCCGCCGTCCACGCCGGCGATGGCGGCGAAGATACCGAACGCCCTGGCGCGTTCCCTGGCCTCGGTGAACAGCACCGTGAGCAGGGACATGGCCGACGGGGCAAGGAGGGCGGCGAAGGCGCCTTGCAGGGCACGGGCGCCGAAGAGCATCGGTCCGCTGGCGGCGGCACCGCCCAGAACGGACGCGATCGCGAAGCCGACGAGACCGGTGAGGAAGGAGGGCCGGCGGCCCCACAGGTCGGAGATGCGCCCGCACAGGAGCAGCAGTCCGCCGAAGGCAAGGGCAGCGTGAGAGTGCGCTATGACGACGCGGCCCCGCCGGACCTGCGCGCGCTCGGCGCGGCGACCACCGTCGTCGCCGTGGACACCGACGCCGGCAAGCTGGAGACCGCCAGGCGCTTGGGCGCCGACGAGGCTCTGCTCTCCGGGGCGACGAGGCGATCGCGCGCATCAGGGACCCCTGACATGGTCGGCGTGGACCCGACGCTGCGGATAGCTGCTCAGGTGGCCAGGGTGCTCGGCCACCTGAGCGGCTATCCGCAGCTGGGGCTCCCTCACCGAACTGATGGATGTGATCACGCTCGCCCAGCAGAAGACGATCGAGGTGCTGGTCGAGCACTCCCCCCGCAACGCGCGAACGAGGCGTATCAGCTCCTGCACGATGGCAGGATCCAAGGACGTGTCGTGATCCGACCGGGACACCCGGCAGGCCGCACGGGCCACGGCCCCCCAAGTCCTTCCCGCCGAGCGACATGCCGCTGATCGGGTGACGATGGACAGGTACGGACATGAGCACGCTACTGACAGCAGGAGGCAGGTGCCATGACATCTCCTTCCGATTCTCCCGGCCCCGTTCCGCCGCGCGTCACCGAACCACAAGAGGGTCGCCTGACCGACGGTCTGTCGGCCGTGGCGAACCTGGGCTGGCAGATCCTGCTCACCATGGGCCTCGCCACCCTCGCGTTGGGCGTCATCGCCCTGGTCTGGCCGGGCGAGACGCTCCGCGTCGTCGGAGTGCTCTTCGGTGTCTACCTGCTGGCCACCGGTGTCTTCGAACTCGCCGCCGCGTTCGGCACCCACGTCCCGCGGCATCTTCGGGTACTGCACTTCGTCACCGGTGCGGCCTCCATCCTGCTGGGACTGATCTGCTTCCGGGGCCCCCTGGAGTCGATCTTTCTGCTCGCCCTGTGGATCGGCTTCAGCTGGCTGATGCGAGGCACCTTGGAGACGGTCGCTGCGGCCTCCGATCAGGCAATGCCCGCCCGCGGATGGCACGTGGCCTTCGGCATCATCGGCACCATGGCCGGCATCGTGATGATCATCATGCCGTTCGCCTCCATCGCGACACTCACCCTGGTAGTGGGCGTCATGGCCATAGTCCTGGGCCTGACCGAGGTGGTACGCGCCATCATGACACGCGTCGAGATCGGCCACCTGGCTGCCGGCACGCCCACCGAGCGGCGCCCTCTCTTCCACGCACGTCCGCACCCCCAGCACTGATCCGAGGGCGGATCGGCCGGACGCGGCGAGCGGCAACACCGCGCAACCTCCGGGGGTGTCGGGCGGCGAGCGGTCCTTCACGCCCATCACTGCTCGACGACCAGGCCCGCTTCAATGCTGCCCGTCAGGACGAGTCGTCGACTCAACCAACTCCTTGCTGCCCTTGTGGCGGCTGGTTTCCATCCGGCGGTCATCCGGGATCGTCGGACCGGTCGGCCTTCTCGGGGCTGTTGTCTGCCCGCGACGGCAGCCCCGGCGGCCGACCGCCGCGATGGGTCCAGATGTCTTTGAGGACGATCTGGATGATGCCGGTGACGGGAATCGCCAGCAGGGCACCGAGGATCCCGGCGACTTCTGTGGCGATCAATATGGCCAGCAGCACGGTGAGGGGGTTGAGTTTCACCGTCCGGGACAGGATGACCGGTTGCAGGAGGTGGTTCTCGGCCTGCTGATAGACGATGAAGAAGACGATGGCTCCGATGCCGGCCGGCAGGGAGTGGACGAACGCCACCGTGGAGGCGACGACCGCCCCTATGGTGGCCCCCACCAGGGGAATGAGGTCGGTCAGGGCGACGAAGAGGGCCAGCAGGCCGGCGAACGGCACTCCGGAGACCAGCAGCATGACGTAGGTCAGGAGCCCGCAGACGACGCTGATCAGCACGTTTCCGGTCAGGTAGCCATTGACGGTACGGGCGCACGCGGCGCCGACGCGGCGTATCCGGGCCGCGGGCGCCTCGTCCACGAGGGACAGTGACCGATCTATGGCCTTGGGGCCCTCCAGCACCATCAGATAGGCCAGGACGAAAATGGTGAGAGCGCCTGCCGCGGTGCTCGCGGCACTGCGGATGAACTTCAAGGCAGGCGTGCTCAGCCCGGTCGCGAACGCGCGGATCTGCGCCTGATGCTGATGGACATACCGCAGAGCGTGCGTCCGCTCCAGCAGGCTACCGACTGGCCCGCGGCCGGCCTGGGCGTCCCTGATCATCGTGGGCAGACGACCGGCGAACCGGCTTCCCTCCCGGGCCAGGGGGATGACGAACAGGGCGACCACCGCGCCGACGACCGCGGCCACAGCCAGAAAGACCAGCAAGGTGGCCACCGACCGTCGGCACCGCGGCACCCGTCGCCGCAGCGTTTCAACCGCTGGATGAAGTGAGACGGCCAAGAACACCGCGATGACCGCCCAGATCAAGACCCGGCGAGCCTGAACCACCAACTCGACTAGGCCGTAGGTGGCGAGCACCAGACCGATGGTGGCGAGAATGGTTCGCACCGGAACCGGACGCGTCGCCATGGGCATCGGGTGCCCAGCCCCAGTCACGGGAAAACGAGAAGACCTCCTCGCCGGGTGTGCCCGCGCTGACGTACCCGACGTCCGCCGGCACGTGCTGCGGCATGTCGCCGTGAGCCGCCAGGTAAGTGGCCGCAGACAACCAGCGGATGTCACAGCCCTTTCCGAGGGAACGCCCTCAAGGCGGCCGTGCCCGGCTACGGCGGTGCTCGCGCGAAATGCGGATTCCGCAGCCGAGCCGCAAGCTGATGCCGTAGGTCGTAACTGACGAGGAAGTGCCATGGTTGCAGTGACCGCAGGCGCAATCGCCGGACCATTGGCCCGGCGGGGCGCGGCGCTGTCAACTGCGGGCGTGATCGTGGCAGTCCCCCTGCCGCCAGGGGCGTGCGCCGGGCTGACGCACGCGGCTTTTGAGGATGCATCGTGACCGAGAAGGCGTCGCGGCTGACGACCGGTGCACGGCGGCCCTATCTGATCGTGAATCCGCGTTCGGGGGGAGGGAAAGCAAGCCGGTTTCGCATCGCGGAACGAGCACGTGCGTTCGGAGCTCGGGTTTTCCTGATCGATCATTCCCTGCCCCAGGACCTGGCGACAGTCGCCCGACGTGCCGTGGACGACGGTGCGGATCTGCTGGGGGTGGCCGGCGGAGACGGTACGCAGGCGCTCGTCGCCGAGGTGGCCGCGGAGAGCGGCCTGCCCTTCCTGGTCATTCCGGCGGGTACCCGCAACCACTTCGCGATGGATCTCGGTCTGGACCGTGAGGACCCTTCGGCCGCGCTGGAGGCCCTCACGGATGGCGTCGAGCTGGACGTGGATCTGGGATACGCAGGCCAGCGCGTTTTCGTCAACAACGTGTCGTTCGGCGCCTATGCCGCTCTGGCCCAGGACCCGGCCTATCGGGAGGACAAACTCGGCACGGCAGTGCGCATCCTTCCGGAATTCCTGGCCCGCCACGAGGGGCCGGAGCTGGTGGTGCGCGCCGGGCCGCTCACCGTGGACGGACCGGATGCCGTGCTGGTGAGCAACAATCCCTACCAAGTGGATGACCCCGCCGGGCTGGGCAGGCGTGCAGGTCTCGACTCCGGCCTCCTGGGAGTACTGGCCGCCAGGGCGGAGACGCCGATCGAGACGGCCGCGAGGCTTCGCAGCGGGCAACCGCACGGCCTCACCCGTCTCGCCACGCCCGACGACGTCGTCGTGTACGCCGACGTTCCCGTCCTCCCCGCCGGGCTGGACGGCGAAGCCGTCAGCCTGCCGACGCCCGTGCGGTGCCGCATCAGTCCTCGGGCGCTGCGGGTAAGGGTTCCCCGGCATCGTCCCGGCGCCGGGACCTCCGGGCGACCACCAGGTTGGGCCGCCATCCGGCAGGCGATCTGAGACTCGGGCGCGCTCTGCCCGACCGCCGCACCGGATGAGCCGACCACTCGGCGCCCATCCCGCCGACCGGCGTCGCCGGGCACGGTCGTCCGCCGGCCGAGCACTCGCTCAGTGATTCCGGCAGACGCTGCCGGAACCATTCCAGGTACAGCGCGAATGTCTCGGTGTTCGAGCCGGAGAGGTCCACCGGCTCGGTGGCGGTCGTAGGGAGTTGGAAGGTGTGGTTCCGGTCTGGCGGCCGGAGTGATGAACCGCCGGCCGTGACGCCCGTTTGACGCTCTGGGTGCCCGCAAGAAGGGTTCTTCCAAGGCGGCCCTGACGCTCGCCCTGGTAGGGCTTCCGCATGAGACCAGGGAGCCGTAGGAGAGTCCCGAGGCCCGGAGGACCGCCTGCACGCCTCGTCGTCGATACGGTGGCCCAGCCGTTCCAGAACGTCGGTTCCCCGGCGCATGGTGCCGCGCTCCAGGGAGCGGCGTACGCCCGTGTCGAGTTTCTGCCAGACCAGGGGGTTGGCGGTGAGGACGCGGGGGTCGAGTTCCAGGCAGTGGCCGTGGAGATCCCGCAGGACCCGGTGGGAGGAAATGCCGTCGTACCGCCGTACCGAGGCCAGGGCGTCCGTACGCACGACGTGCCGGCGCCAGCGGTCTGCGGCCGTGGACGGGCGGAGGCGGGGAGCAGGAGCCCTGCGGGCCTGCCCGGACCTGCTCTGCCGTCCTCGTCCGGCCCGCCCTGGGTGTCTTGCCCTCGTCCGGCCTCCCCGTGTGCCTTGCCCGAAGCGCGCCCCCGGGCGGTCGAGTTCCGTCAGGCGTCCGTCAGCCGGGCCTCCTCCAGGTCCAGGGCGCGCTGGAGGCGGCGGCGGGTGGTGTCGCTGATGCGATGGGTGTCGTAGAGGCGCTGGAGTTCGGTTGTCTCGACCGCGACCAGGTCGCGGCGCAGCTGCCGGTAGACCCGGTCGGCGGACACCGTGGCCGTGCCGCCGGTGCCGTTGGTGTCGTCGTTCTCGGCGAGGCGGTCGCGGGCGTCGTCCAGGCGGGCGCTCAGGCCCCGGCGGAGCCGGTCCAGGACGACGTCGGGCACGACCTCCAGCTCCGCCAGCTCCTCCAGGCGGGCGAGCCCGGCATGGGCCAGGCGAGAGCGTGCCTCGGCCTCCTCGCGGGCGGTGTGGGCGGGCTCCAGGGCGATGCCGGAGGCGCGGACGACCGGGGCGAGGGTGAAGCCCTGCACGACGAGGGTGACGACCACGACCGAGGTGGTCAGGACCAGCACCAGCGGCCGTCCGGCGAGCGGGGTGCCGCTCTTCGTCAGCTCGGGGATGGAGAGGGCGGCGGCCAACGGCATCACCCCACGGGTGCCCGCCCAGGTCAGCACGACCGGCATCCGCCAGTTCATGCGCCCGAGCCCGCCCTTGCGCTGCACCAGCGCCGAAAGAGGCGCGAGCCACAGCAGGCGTACGGCGACGAGGGTGGCGGCGACCGCGAGGACGTACAGCGGCCAGGCCCGGTCCCCGGCGGCCAGGGCCCGCACCTGCGCCGGCAGCGCCAGCCCTATCAGGGAGAAGACGACGCTCTCCAGCAGGAACACCACCGTGCCGTACACGGCGTGCAGTTGGAGCCGGATACGGGCGTTGGTGAGCCGGTCGCCCCGCCCGCCCAGCACTACTCCGGCCACGACGCACGACGTCACTCCTGAGGTGTGCGCGGCCTCCGCCAGGAGGTAGGCGGCGTACGGGGTGACCAGGGCGATCACCGTCTCCAGCACCGGGTCCTCGGTACGGCGCCGGATCAGGGTGATCACCCCGGCCACCGCCGCCCCGATCACCGTCCCCCCGCCCGCGAGCAGCAGGAACTCACCGCCCGCCGAGCCCCAGTCGGCGGCGGCCGAGGCGACGGCGACACCCGCAGCCACCCGGACCAGCACCAGCGAGGTCGCGTCGTTGAACAGGCTCTCCGCCTGCACGAGGACCTGCACCCTGGGCGGTAGGGCGAGCCTGCGGCCCAGCGCGGTCACCGCCACCGGGTCGGTACTGGCCAGGACCGCGCCCAGTACGAACGCCATCTGCCAGGACAGGGGAGTGACCAGGCCCGCGACCGCACCCACGGCGGTGGCGGAGGCCAGCACCAGCCCTATGGCGAGGATCCCGACCGGCTTCCACACCGCCCGCAGTTCCCGCCAGGACATGTCCTCCGCGCTGGCGTACAGCAGGGGCGGCAGGACGACGAGCCCGATGATCTCGGGGCTGATCTCGATCCGGGGAGTGCCCGGCAGCAGCGCCACGGCGAGCCCGGCGACGACGAGCAGGGAGGGTGCGGGGATCCGCCACCGGCGGGCGAAGGTGGCGACCACCGTGGCCAGGACCACGAGGGCGAGAACCGTACCGACGCTGCGCATGCCGTCCCCCTGGGGCTTTACGGAAGCCACCCTGGCCTCCGGCCGACCAGACTTCCCGGCACACCTGCCCTCACCCTATCGGCCCAGGTCACGTCAAGGCAGTGTCAAGGTCCCCGGGACCGGCGACAAGGAAGCGCTAACAGCCGCGACGATCGTCCGGTGCAGCGGCTTTCTTGGTGGCAGGAACCCTTCTGCACAACGGAGTTGGATCAGTGAGCGGAGCGCGTCGGCGGCGATGAGTGACGTACGGCCCGGACGACTGAAGGTGTACCTCGGGGCGGCCCCGGGGGTCGGTAAGACCTACCGGATGCTCGACGAGGGGCGCCGGCGTGCCGCTCGCGGTGCGGACGTGGTGATCGGGTTCGCGGAGTGCCACGGGCGTCCGCGCACCGAGGCGATGCTCGACGGCCTGGAGACCGTCCCCCGGACGCCCTGCGCCTACCGTGGCGGGCGCTTCGAGGAAATGGACCTGGCCGCGGTCCTCGCCCGCCGGCCGCAGGTGGCGATCGTGGACGAGTTCGCCCACAGCAACGTCCCCGGTGCCGGCCGCAACCCCAAACGCTGGCAGGACATCGAGCAGCTCCTCACCGCGGGCATCGATGTCATCACCGCGCTGAACATCCAGCACCTGGAGTCCCTCAACGACGTGGTCGAGAAGATCACCGGAGTGCCGCAGCACGAGACCGTGCCGGACGAGGTCGTACGGCGGGCCTGGCAGATCGAGCTGGTGGACATGCCCCCCGAGGGGCTGCGCCGCCGCATGGCGCACGGCAACATCTACGCCCCCGAGAAGATCGACGCGGCCCTCGCCCACTACTTCCGGCCCGGCAACCTCACGGCCCTGCGCCAGCTGGCGCTGCTGTGGGTGGCCGACCGGGTCGACGAGGCCCTCCAGGAGTACCGCTCGCAGCACGGCATCGGAGGCGTGTGGGAGACCCGGGAGCGCGTCGTCGTGGCCCTGACCGGCGGACCGGAAGGCGACACGCTCGTACGCCGGGCCGCCCGCATCGCCGACCGGTCCGCCGGCGGCGACCTGCTCGCCGTGCACGTGGCCCGCAGCGACGGCCTCGCCGCGGGCGTCTCGCACGCCTCCCTGGCCCGGCAGCGCCGGCTCGTGGAGGATCTCGGCGGCAGCTACCACTCGGTGGTCGGCGACGACGTGGCCACCACGCTGGTGGAGTTCGCCCGCGCCGAGAACGCCACCCAGCTGGTGCTGGGCACGAGCCGCCGGGGGCGGCTGGCCCGGTTCCTGTCCGGGCCCGGCACCGGGGAGACCGTCACCGAGCTGTCCGGCGACATCGACGTGCACCGGGTCACCCATGAGCGGGCCGGACGCGGCACCCTGCTCCCGTCCCGGCGGCGGACACTGTCGACGGCCCGGCTGATCGCCGGGCCCGTCGCCGGACTGTTGCTGCCGGTGCTCCTCACGCTCGTCCTCGCCCAACTGCGCGGCACGCTGAACCTGACCAGCGAGGCGCTGCTGTTCCTGCTCGCGGTGGTGGGCGTGGCCTGCATAGGCGGGGTCGCCTCCGCGGTGATCGCCTCCGTGACGGCGTCCCTGCTGCTCAACTACTGGTTCATCCCGCCCGTCGGACACTTCACGCTGAACGATCCGAACGCCCTGGTGGCCCTGGGGGTGTTCGCGGTCGTGGCGGCCACCGTGGCCGCCGTCGTGGACCGGTCCCTGCGCCTGTCGCGCCGCTCGGCGCGGGCGACGGCGGAGGCAGAGACCATGTCGTCCCTGGCCGGGAGCATCGTGCGCGGTGAGGCGACCATCCCGGCCCTGCTGGAGCGGACGCGGGAGACCTTCGGCATGGAGTCGGCGGACCTGGTGGACGAGCCGCCGGACGCGCCCGCCGTGACCGCCGTCCCCGCCGGCCCGGGCGCCCACCTCGTGCTGCGCGGCCGTACCCTCTCCTCCTCCGAGCGGCGGGTACTGGCCGCGTTCGCCGCGCACGTCGGCTCGGCGGTGGAGCGGGCCCGGCTGGCGGAGGCGGCGGCCGAGGTGGAGCCGGTGAAGGCCGCCGACCGGCTGCGCACGGCGCTGCTGCGGGCCGTCGGCCACGACCTGCGCACACCGCTGGCCGCGGGGTGGGCCGCGGTCACCTCGCTCCGCAGCCGGGACGTGGCCTTCTGCGAGGAGGACCGCGACGAACTCCTCGCCACCGCCGACGAGTCCATGGCCAAGTTGAACCGCCTGGTGGAAAACCTGCTCGACCTCAGCCGGCTGGAGGCGGGCGCCCTCACCCTCAACCTGCGGGCCACCACCCTGGAGGAGGTGCTGCCGATGGCGCTGACGGACGTGCCGGGGGCCGTGGTGACGGACGTGGAGGCGATCCCGGCCGTGCTGGCCGACCCGCCGCTGCTGGAACGCGTGATCGCCAACCTGGCCGGCAACGCGGCCCGGCACAGCCCGCCCGGGAAGAAGGTGCTGGTCACCGCCAGCGCCCTGGCCGGGCGGGTGGAACTGAGGGTGGTGGACCGGGGACCCGGCCTGCCCACGGACGGCAGGGACCGCCTCTTCGAGCCCTTCCAGCGGCTCGGTGACACGGACAACACGACCGGACTCGGTCTCGGCCTCGCCCTCGCACGAGGGCTGACCGAGGCGATGAACGGCACCCTGAGCCCCGAGGACACCCCCGGTGGCGGTCTCACGATGGTGGTGTCGCTGCCGTTCGCGGCCCGGACGGCGGGTGCCGAACCGACCGAACACAGCGTGGGAGGTGCGTGATGGGCGCTCTGCCCGGCACCTGGAGACCGCACCGTCGGGAAGGGACCTACGACCAGCCCTGACGTGGGCGCGGCCCGACCGGTTCGCCGTGGCGGTGGGCCTGGCCGTCCCGTTCCTGGTGGCTCTCGCGCTCGTCCCGTCCCGTACGAGCCTGTCGCACACCAACGCGGCACGGATCCTCGTGGTGGTGGTCGTCGCGGTGGCCGCCCTCGGCAGCCGCACCGCGGGTGTGGTCGCGGCCCTGTCGGCGGCGGCCTGGTACGCCCGCGGCGCAGCCGCCAATCGGACCCAGCTTCCGGCCGTACCGGACCTTCGACATCACCACATCTGCCGACATCGAGACGGCGGTGCTGCTGCCGGCCGTCGGCGTGATCGTCTCCCAGCTCGCGGACCGGGCCCACCGGCTGGAGGTCGTCACGGTCACCGACGCGGATCACCTCACCCGTATCCACCGGACGGCGGAACTGGCGAAGTCGGCGGAGTCCGCTCAGACCATCGTCGATCACGTCCGTCAGGAACTGACCGAACTGACCGAACTGACCGAACTGCTCGGGCTGCGCGGTTGCCGCTTCGAGTACGGGATCCTCATGGGGAAGCCGCCATGGCTGCGCAACGACGGCAGCGTGACGGTGGGCCGGCGTTCCTGGGACGCCGGCGCCGCCGGCTGGCCCGAGGGCGGGATCGAGCTGCTCACCTACGGCAACGGCCACTGCCTCGGCCGCTCCCTGCTCACCCCGGGCCCCGGTCCCGTCCCCTCGCTCCAGGCCCGGCTGGTCGCGGTGACCCTGGCCGACCAGACGGGGGCGGCACTGGACACAGCGGGACCGGTCGTGAAGAGCTGACGCTCACTCCAGGCCGGAGGCTTCGAAGACGGCGCGGGCGGCTTCCCGGTCCACGCGCCGGGCGATGCGCTGTAGGGCGGTCGCGCCGCACAGCAGCAAGCCCTCGCCGGCGGCCTTGCGCGCACCCTCGTCCAGGCGAGCCCACAGACGCGGGTTGCGTACCAGCACCTCCGGGTCGATCTGTACCCGGCCACCGAGAGCGTCGCGCAGCAGGAGCCGTTGGGAGATGCCGTCCAGGCAGCGGACCGACACCAGCAGATCGGTCCGCACCCGGTGCACACGCAGCAGCCGGCGCGAGGCCAGCCAGTTCCCGCCCGCGGAGAACCGGGCGGGGTACAGCACGACGAAGAGCAGCCCGGCGAGAGCGCACCACAGGGCGGCGCGCCACGGAGCGATCCGGCCGGAGCCCCAGTCGATCAGGAAGAGCAGAACGAGCAGCACGCCCGCGCAACGGGCGGCGCTCCGCACGTCCCGCGTCCACTCCAGGTCGTTCGTCACCTCACCGGATCCGTCCGGACCGTCCGCGTGTGCGTGGAGCGGTCCTCCGCCCAGGTCGTCACGGCGTCCCATGGCGTCGACGGTAGTGACCCGAGGCATCCGCTCGGTGCCCCTTGATACGGCTCTGACGGAGATCAGGCGGTTCTTTGCCGTCCGGTCATCCAACGCGTCGCCCGGGGCATCGGCACCGGCGGTCGTCCGCGCCGACCCGCCCGTCAAGGTCCCGTCAAGGTCGGACGATCGGGCGCGAAGATGTCGCTAGGAACGGTCTGGTACGGCGGGATCCGGTCAGAACCTGGGTGCACCCGCGCACCCTTCAGTCCTGGTGCGCGCGTTGCAGGAAGAAGGAGCACGCGCCCATGTCCGTTCTGACCACCGAGCCGGATGCCGTCCCCGCCGACGAGGAGCCGCCCGATACCGGTGAACACCACCGGCTGACCGCGGTCACCGGCCTGGCCGCGCTGTCGCTGGACGCGATGGCGTCGGTGGCGTACGGCCCGGAGGCGATCGTCCTCGTCCTGGCCGCCGCGGGCGCCCACGGCCTGGGCTTCACGATGCCGGTCACGTCGGCCATCGCCGCCCTGCTGGCGGTGCTGGTGGCCTCGTACCGGCAAGTGATCGCGGCCTTCCCGGACGGCGGCGGCTCCTACGCGGTCGCCAAGCGACATCTGGGCGCCCGCACGAGCCTGGTGGCCGCCGCGTCCCTGGTGCTGGACTACGTGCTGAACGTCGCCGTCGCCGTCACGGCCGGCGTGGCGGCCCTGACGTCCGCGTTCCCGGCCCTGTACGACGATCGGCTGTGGCTGTGCCTGGCGGTGCTCGCGCTGATCACGGCCGTGAACCTGCGTGGGATCGTGGAGTCGGCGAAGGCGTTCATCGTGCCGACGGCCGTGTTCGTCGGCTCGATCTTCGTCCTCATCGCCGTCGGCCTGTTCCGCTCCCACCCGGTGAGTACGGCGACCGCGGCGGGGCACGCCTCGGTGCTCGCCGACAACGCCTCCACCGTGGGCGCACTGCTCCTGCTGAAGGCGTTCGCTTCCGGTTGTGCCGCGCTGACGGGGGTGGAGGCCATCGCGAACGCCGTCCCGTCCTTCCGGGTGCCGCGGGCCCGCCGCGCCCAGCGCGCGGAGGTCGCGCTCGGCGCCGTACTCGGCCTGATGCTGATCGGCCTGTCGGTGCTGATCGGCCGCTTCCACCTCCAGCCGGTCGAGGGGGTCACCGTTCTCGCCCAGCTGGCGGACGCCTCACTCGGCCACAACTGGGCCTTCTACGTCATCCAGTTCGCCACGATGATCCTGCTGGCCCTGTCCGCGAACACGTCCTTCGGCGGGCTGCCGGTGCTGCTGAAGCTGCTCGCCCGCGACAACTACCTGCCGCACGTCTTCGCCCTGAAGGCCGACCGCCACGTCCACCGGCACGGTGTGCTCGCCCTCGCGCTGGTCTCCGCCGCCCTGCTCCTCTTCTCGGGCGGGGACACCAACACCCTGGTGCCGCTGTTCGCCATCGGTGTGTTCGTCGGCTTCACGATCGCCCAGGTCGGCATGGTCCGGCACTGGCGCCGGGAGCGCGGCCGGGGATGGCGCGGCAAGGCGCTGCTGAACGGCTTCGGCGCGCTGCTCACCGGTGTCGCGACCGTCGTCGTCGCCGCGAGCAAGTTCACCGAGGGCGCCTGGCTGATCGTGATCGCCCTGCCCCTGCTCGTGCTCGCCTTCGAGGCAGTGCACCGTGCCTACGTCCGGATCGGCAACCGGCTCGGGCTCGGCCGGATCCCGGAGAGCCCGCACCGCGAGCGCTCGCTGGTGATCGTCCCGGTGTCCTCGCTGTCCCGGCTCACGTCGGAGGCGCTCACGGCGGCCTCCTCGCTCGGTGACGAGGTGCGTGCGGTGACCGTGTGCCACCCGGACCCGGAGGACCGCGCCCAGTCGCACGCCCTGGAGCGGTCCTGGGCCGAGTGGGACCCCGGGGTGCCACTGGTCCGCCTGTCCTGCACCCGGCGCACGCTCGGCCGTCCCATCGCCGCCTACGTCCGTGAGGTGGCCGCCACCGAGCCCGGCACCCGGGTCACCGTGCTGATCCCGGAGACCGAGCCGGAGCGGTGGTGGCAGCGGCTTCTACAGAACCAGCGCGGGGCGGTCGTCGCGCACGCACTACGCCGGGAGACGGACGCGGTGATCTGCCGGCTGCGCTTCCGGCTGCTGTGAGGCGGGTCACCGACCGCCGTGGTGGCCCACAGGCCGGGACCGGTCAGGGACCGTCAGGGTCCCGTCAAAGCCGGGAGCGTCACCGTAAGGGAGCCGTCAACGGGCGGCCGGATCCAGCCATGGACGCGGTTTCCTCTAACCGTCCGCTTCAACCGAACCTCACTCCAGGAGTTAGCGATGGCCGATCTGGCCTTCGTCGTCACCGTGCTCGCGGCGTTCGCGCTGGTGGCTCTCGTCGCCAAGGGGGTGACCAAGCTGTGACCGCCGAGAACATCGTCGGCCTGGTCGTGGCCGTCGCCCTGCTGGGCTATCTCGTCCTCGCCCTGATCTTCCCGGAGAGGTTCTGAGACAGACATGGGTCCCGTACTGGCCGGCGTGCTCCAGTTGCTCGCCCTGATAGGCGCGCTGGCGCTCGTCTACGTCCCCTTCGGCAACTACATGGCCCGGGTCTACTCCTCGCCACGGCACCTGCGCGTGGAGAGATGGATCTACAAGGGCATCGGTGCCGACCCCGACACCGAGATGACCTGGCCCGCGTACCTGCGCGCGGTCCTCGCCTTCTCGGCCGTCGGCGTCCTCTTCCTCTACCTGCTCCAGCGGCTCCAGGGCGTGCTGCCCGGCTCGCTCGGCTTCTCCTCGGTCAACCCGGCGCAGTCGTTCAACACGGCCGTGTCGTTCGTGACCAACACCAACTGGCAGTCGTACTACGGCGAGCAGACGATGGGTCACGTCGTGCAGACCGCCGGTCTGGCCGTGCAGAACTTCGTCTCCGCGGCCGTGGGTATCGCCGTCGCCGTGGCGCTGGTGCGCGGGTTCGCGCGCTCACGCACCGGTGAGCTGGGCAACTTCTGGGCCGACCTGGTGCGCGGCACGCTCCGCGTCCTGGTGCCGATCGCGGCGGTCGCCGCCGTCGTGCTGGTCGCCTGCGGCGCCATCCAGAACTTCTCCGGCATCCACGAGGTCGGCCAGTTCATGGGCGGCACGCAGCAGTGGAACGGCGGCGCGGTCGCCTCGCAGGAGGCCATCAAGGAGCTGGGCACCAACGGCGGCGGCTACTTCAACGCCAACAGCGCCCACCCCTTCGAGAACCCGACGCCCTTCACGAACCTCCTTGAGATCTTCCTGATCCTGGTGATCCCGTTCTCCCTGACCCGCACCTTCGGCGTGCTGGTCGGCAGCGTGAAGCAGGGCTACGCGATCCTCGCCACCATGGGCGTCATCTGGCTCGGTTTCACCGCCCTGATGATGTGGACCGAGTTCGCCCACCGCGGCCCCGCGCTCCAGCTCGCGGGCGGTGCGCTGGAGGGCAAGGAGGTCCGCTTCGGGGTCGGCGGCTCGTCGATCTTCGCGGTGGCCACGACCCTGACCTCGACCGGTGCGGTGGACTCCTTCCACTCCTCCTTCACCGGCCTCGGGGGCGGCGTCACGATGCTGGGCATGATGCTGGGCGAGATCGCGCCCGGCGGTGTCGGTTCCGGCCTCTACGGCATCCTGATCCTGGCGGTCATCGCGGTCTTCATCGCCGGCCTGATGGTGGGCCGTACGCCCGAGTACCTGGGCAAGAAGATCGGCGCCCGGGAGATGAAGCTGGCCGCCGCCTACATCCTGGTCACCCCGGCGCTGGTGCTCGTCTTCACGGCCGCCTCCATGGCGCTGCCGACCCCGCCGCACTCGATGCTCAACCCGGGCGCGCACGGGTTCTCCGAGGTGCTGTACGCCTTCACCTCCGCCGCCAACAACAACGGTTCGGCCTTCGCCGGGCTGAACGCGAACACCGACTGGTTCAACACCATGACCGGGCTCGCCATGCTGTTCGGCCGCTTCCTGCCCATGGTCTTCGTCCTGGCGCTGGCCGGCTCGCTCGCCGGGCAGAAGCCGGTCCCGGTCACCGCGGGCACCCTGCGCACCGAGAAGCCGCTGTTCACCGGCCTGCTGGTGGGCGCCATCGTGATCATCACCGGTCTCACGTACTTCCCGGCCCTGGCGCTGGGCCCGCTCGCCGAGGGGCTGGCGTGATGACCACCCGCACAGAGAAGTCAGAGGACTCCATGTCCACAGTCACCCCCACCCAGGCGCCGCACAGCGACGTCCCCACCGGACACAAGCCCACCGAGGGCCGTGTCGGCGGCGGCCTGTTCGACCCCGGGCAACTGGTCAAGTCGCTGCCGGAGGCGTTCCGCAAGCTGGACCCGCGGGTGATGGTCAAGTCGCCCGTGATGTTCGTGGTGTGGGTCGGCTCGGTGCTGACCACCGCCTTCTCCTTCACGGACCCCGGTGACTGGTTCGGCTGGACCATCAGCGCCTGGCTGTGGCTGACCGTCATCTTCGCCAACCTGGCGGAGGCGGTCGCCGAGGGCCGCGGCAAGGCCCAGGCCGACACCCTGCGCAAGGCCAAGACCGACACGGTGGCCAGGCGGCTGGTGAACGACCGTGAGGAGCGGGTCCCGGGCACCGAACTGCGGATCGGCGACCTGGTGGTCTGCGAGGCCGGGGACGTCATCCCCGGCGACGGCGATGTCGTCGAGGGCGTGGCGTCGGTGGACGAGTCGGCGATCACCGGCGAGTCCGCGCCCGTCATCCGTGAGTCCGGCGGCGACCGCAGCGCCGTCACGGGCGGTACGAAGGTGCTGTCCGACCGGATCGTCATCAGGATCACGACGAAGCCGGGTGAGACGTTCATCGACCGGATGATCAGCCTGGTGGAGGGCGCGGCCCGGCAGAAGACGCCGAACGAGATCGCGCTGAACATCCTGCTGGCGTCACTCACGATCGTCTTCCTGCTGGCCTGCGCCACGCTGCCGCCGTTCGCCGACTACGCGGGCACCCACCTGACGTTGGTCGTGCTGGTCGCCCTGCTGGTCTGTCTGATCCCGACCACCATCGGCGCCCTGCTCTCCGCGATCGGCATCGCGGGCATGGACCGGCTGGTGCAGCGCAACGTGCTCGCCATGTCGGGCCGTGCGGTCGAGGCGGCGGGTGACGTGTCGACGCTGCTGCTGGACAAGACGGGCACCATCACCCTCGGCAACCGCCAGGCGTCGGAGTTCGTGCCGGTGAGCGGCACGACGGAGGCGGAGGTGGCCGACGCGGCCCAGCTCTCCTCGCTGGCGGACGAGACCCCCGAGGGCCGCTCGATCGTCGTGCTGGCGAAGGAGAGGTACGGGCTGCGCGAGCGCCACCAGGGCGAGTTGGCGCACGCCGAGTGGATCGCCTTCACCGCCCAGACCCGCATGTCGGGTGTGGACGTCGACGGCCGGAAGGTCCGCAAGGGTGCCACGGCCTCGGTCATCGCCTGGGTCGAGGAGCAGGGCGGCAGGGTCGCCGAGGACGCCGGGGCGATGGCCGAGCGGATCTCCGCGGCGGGTGGCACCCCCCTGCTGGTCGCCGTACAGGACGACAAGGGTGCCCGCGTGCTCGGCGTCATCCACCTCAAGGACGTCGTCAAGCAGGGCATGCGGGAACGGTTCGAGGAACTGCGCCGCATGGGCATCAAGACGGTCATGATCACCGGTGACAACCCGCTGACCGCGAAGGCGATCGCGGAGGAGGCGGGCGTGGACGACTTCCTCGCCGAGGCCACCCCCGAGGACAAGATGGCCCTCATCAAGCGGGAGCAGGCCGGCGGCAAGCTCGTCGCGATGACCGGCGACGGCACGAACGACGCCCCGGCCCTCGCCCAGGCCGACGTCGGCGTGGCCATGAACACCGGCACGTCGGCCGCCAAGGAGGCCGGCAACATGGTCGACCTCGACTCCAACCCGACCAAACTCATCGAGATCGTCGAGATCGGCAAGCAACTCCTCATCACCCGGGGCGCGCTGACCACGTTCTCCATCGCCAACGACGTCGCGAAGTACTTCGCGATCATCCCGGCACTCTTCGCGGCGGTCTACCCGGGCCTGGACAAGCTCAACATCATGCGGCTGTCCTCGCCCGACTCCGCGATCCTGTCGGCCGTCGTCTTCAACGCCCTGATCATCATCGCGCTCGTGCCGCTGTCCCTGAGGGGCGTGCGCTACCGGCCGATGAGCGCGGACAGGATGCTCCGCCGCAACCTCGCCGTCTACGGCCTCGGCGGCCTCGTCGCCCCCTTCATCGGCATCAAGATCATCGACCTGCTCATCTCCCTCATCCCCGGAATCGGCTGATCGCCATGAACAACTCGGTTACCCACACCGCCCGGTTGCTCGGGGCGGGCCTGCGCGCCCTCCTCGTGCTGACCCTGGTGACGGGCGTCATCTACCCGCTGGTCGTCACCGGCATCGCCCAGGGCCTGTTCAACAACAAGGCGAACGGCTCGGAGATCAAGGCGGACGGCAAGGTCGTCGGCTCCTCCCTGATCGGGCAGTCCTACGACCTTCCGCTGAAGAAGGGTCAGCAGACGCCGGAGCCCGACCTGAAGTGGTTCCAGGGCCGTCCGGCGAACGGGCTCGGAGCCAACAGCATCAACACGCAGTACCACCTGCTCCTTTCGGGCGCGACCAACCTCGCCGCGGACAACAAGGTCCTGATCAAGCAGGTCGAGGACGCCAAGGCCGCCGTCATCAAGGACAACTCCGTTCCCGGCTACACCGTCAGGCCCTCGGAGGTGCCCGCCGACGCGGTGACCTCTTCCGGCTCCGGCCTGGACCCGGACATCTCCCCGGCCTACGCCGAACTCCAGGCGCATCGGGTCGCCGAGAAGAACAACCTGCCGCTCGTACAGGTGGAGAAGCTGGTCAAGGACCACACGGAGGGCCGCACGCTCGGGTTCATGGGGGAGCCCCGCGTGAACGTCCTGGAGCTCAACATCGCGCTCAAGGACCTCGCAGCGAAGAAGTGAGGGCCCTACGCGACGCACACGGGAGCCGACGGCCCGGGATTCGTTCCCGTTCCGCCGGCTCCCGCCGCCATGAAGTCGGCCGCTCCGTCTTTGGCGCGCTCGGCCCGACGTACGACAGGAGAGGCACACACCCATGACCCGGGTGCTCGTGGTGGAGGACGACCCGCAGCTCGTACGGGCCCTCGTCATCAACTTGCAGGCGCGCCACTACGGCGTTGACGCCGCCCCCGATGGTGCCACGGCGCTCAGGCTTGCCGCCGCGCGTCAGCCGGACGTGGTCCTGCTGGACCTCGGTCTGCCCGACATGGACGGCGTGGAGATCATCAAGGGCATTCGGGGCTGGAGCCGCATGCCGATCCTGGTCCTGTCGGCCCGCCAGGCGTCCGACGAGAAGGTCGCGGCCCTCGACGCCGGCGCCGACGACTACATCACCAAGCCGTTCAGCATGGACGAGCTGCTGGCCCGGCTGCGGGCCGCCGTCCGCCGCACCGAGGACACCCCGCTGGTGCCCGAGACGACGGTGGTCGAGACGGCGGACTTCAGCATCGACCTGCTCGCGAAGAAGGTCCTGCGAGACGGGCGGGACGTGCGGTTGACACCGACCGAGTGGCATCTGCTGGAGATCCTGGTGACCCATCCCGGTCGGCTGATCACCCAGAAGCAGCTGCTCCAGGAGGTCTGGGGCGTCTCGCAGAGCAGCAAGACCAACTACCTGCGGGTCTACATGGCCCAGCTGCGCCGCAAACTGGAGACGGACCCCTCCCACCCCCGCTATCTGATCACCGAGCCCGGCATGGGCTACCGCTTCGAGGGATGACATGGCACGCGGCAAGCTACGGATCTACCTCGGCGCGGCACCCGGCGTCGGCAAGACGTACGCGATGCTGTCGGAGGCCCACCGCCGTATCGAGCGCGGCACCGACTGCGTCGTCGCCTTCGTGGAGCACCACCACCGGCCGCGCACCGAGGTGATGCTGCACGGCCTGGAACGGATCCCGCGTCGTCAGTTGGAATACCGGGGCACCGCGTTCGAGGAGATGGACGTCGATGCCGTACTGGCCCGTCGGCCCCGGGTGGCGCTCGTCGACGAGCTGGCCCACACCAACGTCCCCGGCTCCCGCAACGCCAAGCGCTGGCAGGACGTGGAGGAACTGCTGGCCGCCGGCATCGACGTGGTCTCGACCGTCAACATCCAGCACCTGGAGTCGCTGGGTGACGTGGTGGAGTCCATCACCGGAGTGCGGCAGCGGGAGACCGTTCCGGACGAGGTGGTGCGCCGGGCCGACCAGATCGAGCTGGTCGACATGTCCCCGCAGGCCCTGCGCCGTCGTATGGCCCACGGGAACATCTACCAGCCCGACAAAGTCGACGCGGCCCTGTCCAACTACTTCCGCCCCGGGAACCTCACCGCCCTGCGGGAGCTGGCGCTGCTGTGGGTGGCCGACCGGGTCGACGCGTACCTGAACGAGTACCGCACCGAGCACCGCGTCTCCACCATCTGGGGTTCCCGGGAGCGGATCGTCGTCGGCCTGACCGGCGGTCCCGAGGGACGGACGCTGATACGGCGTGCCGTACGCCTGGCGGAGAAGGGGGCCGGCGGCGAGGTGCTCGCGGTCTACATCTCCCGGAGCGACGGCCTCTCCGCCGCCTCCCCGAGGGAACTCGCCGTCCAGCGCACCCTGGTCGAGGATCTCGGCGGGACCTTCCACCAGGTCATCGGCGACGACATACCGGCTGCTCTGCTGGACTTCGCCCGGGGCGTGAACGCCACGCAGATCGTGCTGGGCGTCTCGCGCCGCAGGACCTGGCAGTACGTGTTCGGACCGGGCGTCGGTGCCACGGTGGCCCGGGACTCCGGCCCCGACCTCGACGTCCACCTCATCACGCACGACGAGGTGGGCAAGGGCCGCGGACTGCCGGTGGCGCGCGGGGCACGTCTGGGACGCTCCCGGGTCGTCGGGGGCTGGCTCGTCGGCGTGCTGGGGCCGGTGCTCCTCACCTGGCTTCTCAACAGCGCGTCTCCGGACGTCGGCCTCGCCAACGACATGCTGCTGTTCCTGACCCTGACGGTTACCGCGGCCCTGCTGGGCGGGCTCTTCCCCGCACTCGCCTCCGCCGTGGCGGGCTCGCTGTTGCTCAACTGGTACTTCACCCCGCCCCTGCACACCCTGACGATCGCGGATCCGCAGAACATCGTCGCCATCGCGATCTTCGTCGGGGTCGCCGTGTCCGTGGCCTCGGTGGTGGACCTCGCGGCCCGGCGCACCCACCAGGCGGCCCGGCTGCGGGCCGAGTCCGAGATCCTGTCCTTCCTCGCGGGCAACGTCCTGCGCGGCGAGACCAGCCTGGAGGAACTGCTGGAACGGGTCCGCGAGACCTTCGGCATGGAGTCGGTGGCCCTCCTGGAGCGCACCGGCGAGACGGCGCCCTGGACCCGCGCCGGCAGCGTGGGACCCGAGCCCGCCGAGGTCCCGGAGGCGGCGGACGTCGACGTACCGGTCGGCGACCACATGGCCCTGTCCCTGCGCGGCCGGGTGCTCCCCGCCACCGACCGCCGCGTGCTCGCCGCGTTCGCCGCGCAGGCCGCCGTCGTCCTGGACCGTGAGCGCCTCCAGCGCGAGGCGGACCGGGCCAAGGACCTGGCCGAGGGAAACCGCATACGGACCGCGCTGCTCGCCGCCGTCAGCCATGACCTGCGCACCCCGCTCGCCGGCATCAAGGCGTCCGTGTCCTCACTGCGCTCCGACGACGTCGAGTGGTCGGAACAGGACCGGGCCGAGCTGCTGGCCGCCATCGAGGACGGCGCCGACCGCCTCGACCACCTCGTGGGGAACCTGCTGGACATGTCCCGGTTGCAGACCGGCACGGTGACCCCGATCGTCAGGGAGACCGACCTCGACGAGGTCGTGCCGATGGCGCTCGGCGGGGTGCCCGAGGACAGCGTGGGACTGGACATCCCCGAGACCCTGCCCATGGTCGCCGTGGACCGGGGGTTGCTGGAGCGGGCCGTCGCGAACGTCGTCGAGAACGCCGTCAAGTACAGCCCGCCGGGGGAGAAGGTGCTGGTGTCCGCGAGCGCCCTCGCCGACCGGGTCGAGGTGCGGGTCGTCGACCGCGGACCGGGCGTCCCGGACGAGGCCAAGGACCGCATCTTCGAACCCTTCCAGCGGTACGGCGACTCGCCCCGCGGCGTCGGTGTCGGGCTCGGCCTCGCCGTCGCCCGCGGCTTCACCGAGGCCGTCGGCGGCACGCTCCACGCCGAGGACACACCCGGCGGCGGCCTCACCATGGTGCTCGCCGTGCCGACGGCACCGAGACGGCGGCAGCAGCCGGAACTGCCGGCGGCGGCCACCTCCTGAGGAACTCAGGCGTCGGGCGGCATGGTCTGGAACTCCCGCTCCAGGTGGCCGCTGTCCAGCCGCAGCCGCCAGGTGTTCCGGCGGTGCACGACCGCCAGCGCCTCTGGAAGCGGAGACGGTGGCACGGCGAGGACGGGGCAGCAGGCGCGGGCGAGGCAGTACCGGCCGACCGACGGCCGCAGGACCCGGCGGAACCTGCCCCGCCGTCCGGCGCCGACCACGAGGAGGTCGTCGGACCGGTCGGCGACGCGCAGCAACGCCGGTCCCGGGGTGCCCCGGACGACCAGCGCCCGTAGCGGCACCTCCGCCGCCGTACTCCCGAACACGTCACGCAGCGCCGTGAGCAGCCGTTCCCGCGCCAGCCGCTCCCACTCCGGGACCGTGAGGGCCGCGGGTGGGGGACCTGCGGGCCGCGAGATCGCCTCCGGGCGGCTCCCAGGCCAGCACCGGCCACAGCCCCGCCCCTCGGCGCCGGGCCTCGCCGGCCGCCCGGGCCAGGGCGGTCAGACCGCCCGGCGAGCCGCTCACTCCCACCACGACGCGAGCGGACGGGGGCGTGCGGGACTCGGACATCGTTCCACCTTCTCCGTACGCCGACCGGAGGTCCCGGACCGGCGATCCTCCTTGGAACCGCCTCCATCCCACCTCCGACCCGGGGTTTCCGAACGGCCCGAACGCCAGTTCCTGACGCCCCTCTGACATGACGCCCCGGGCTCTCTCACCAGGGGCGTCAGCATCCCGTCAAGGTCACCCGCATCCCCGTCAGCGTCCCGTCAGGGGCCCCCGAACCCCCTGGGCACCGGGCATACCGTCGATGGCGAGCCCCGGCCCGCCTCCCCGCGACCGGGGCACCTCGGACCATCCACCCCCCGCCTCCCGGAGGCACACCATGACAGAACCGCTGTACGGCGACGATCCCGAGCCCTCCGATCGGATCCCGGCCGGACCCTTGTACGTCCCGGTCCGGCCGGGCCCCTCCGGCTGTGCGGCCCGGCTCTTCCGCACCCCGCTCGGCGACCGCACCGCCGTGGGCTTCACCTCCGCGAGCCGGCTGACCGCCACCCTCGGCGCCGGCCAGGCGTGGATCGGGCTCGCCGAGCCCGCGCTGCGCGCGCTGACCGCGCCGCTCGGCATCACCACCGTCACGGTGGACCCGCAGCTCACCGCTCCGGCTCCCACGCCGGTCCCGCCGGCCACCACCGCCATCCCCGTACTGCGGACCGTCTGAGAGGGGCAGCACCGATGACAACGGTTCACGAACCCACCACCACCGCGGCCGACCTGTCGGTGTGGCCCGCCTCCACCACCGAGCCCCCGCACGGCGAACTGGCCGTGGGCGGTGTCCCGCTCACCGAGGTCGCCGAACGCTTCGGCACCCCCGTCTACGTCCTGGACGAGGCCGAGGTCCGCGACCGCTGCCGTACCTACCGGGACGCCTTCCCCGAGGCCGAAGTCCTGTACGCGGCGAAGGCGTTCCTGTGCCGGGCGATGGCCCACTGGGTGGCCGAGGAGGGCCTCGGCCTGGACGTCTGCTCCGCCGGCGAGCTGGAACTCGCCGTCACCACCGGCTTCCCGCCCGAGCGGATCGTGCTCCACGGCAACGCCAAGTCGCCCCGCGACCTGGAGACCGCCCTGCGTCTGGGCGTCGGCCGCATCGTCATCGACAGTCCCGCCGAGATCGCCCGGCTGGCCGCCGCCGTCGGCCCGGACGGCCACCAGAAGGTCATGGTCCGGGTCGTGCCCGGCATCAGCGCGGGCGGCCACGAGAAGATCCGCACCGGCACCGACGACCAGAAGTTCGGCCTGTCGATCGCGGACGGCTACGCCCAGCACGCCATCGCCCGCATCCTCGACCAGCCACAGCTCGAACTCACCGGTCTGCACTGCCATCTGGGCTCCCAGATCACCAGCGTCAAGCCGTACCTCGCCGCCGTACGCCGCCTGGTCGGCCTGATGACCCGGCTGTACGAACAGCACGGCCTGACCCTGCCCGAACTGGACCTCGGCGGCGGCCACGGCATCGCCTACCGCCCCGGCGAGGAAGCCCTGGACCTGACCGCGCTGGCCCGCAGGGTCCGCGCGGAACTCACCGACGCGTGCGCGACGGCCGGCCTCCCCGTGCCCCGCCTGATCATCGAACCCGGCCGGGCGATCGTGGGCCCCGCGGGCATAGCCGTCTACCACGTCCTGGCGGTGAAACACACGGGAGACACGGTGTTCGTGGCCGTGGACGGAGGCATGAGCGACAACCCGCGCCCGGCCCTGTACGGCGTCCGCTACGCACCACGGCTGATCGGCCGGGCCGACACCGCGGCCCCGGCCCGGGTGACCGTGGTGGGCCGGCACTGCGAGGCCGGCGACGTCCTGGCCGCAGACGTGGAACTCCCCGCCGACATCCGCCCCGGTGACCTGCTCGCCGTACCGGTGGCCGGCGCCTACCACCTCTCCATGGCCTCGAATTACAACCTGGTCGGCCGCCCGCCCGTGGTCGCCGTGCGCGACGGCCTGGCCCGCCTGCTGGTCCGCCACGAGTCCCTGGCGGACATCCGCAGCCGCGACGTGGGCCTGTGACCCGCACCCCCAGTCTCCGGGCGGGCCGGCCCATCCTCCCTCGCCGACCGGCCCGCCCGGACTCCAGCACCGGAACCTCACCGTCACGGCTACCTGAGCGGCTGTGCTGCCCGGTGGCGGCGGGGCCGGAACAGCCGAGGGCGCGGGCCGGCGCTGTCAGCAGTCCGCGCTGTCTCGCTGCCTCCGTCGACTTCGGCAGTCCGGACGATCCGCGGAAACCGCTCACTGGCCGTTCTTGTCTGTCAACGTCCCGGTGACCGCGGCGCGAATTCCTCCCCGCCCAGGCGGCCAGTACCGACTTGGTGCAGCACGCCGCCGATCAGCCACACCGTTGCGGCTACGCGGCGACTGCGGGCAGTGAGGTATCTATCGGTCCGTGGTCGACAGTGGTGGGAGGGTCCTGCACGCGGGTGGTCACTCCCATGTCGGTGAGCTCGCCGGCCGGATCCAAGGGCGCGGCCGGTCCGCTGCGGAGACATCGAGTCCGGGGCCTCGTGCAGCGACCCGTCCCTGATCGCTGTCGGTGACCTGTCTGGCCTGAGCGTCCGAGGGACGACGTATCGCACGGCCATGGTTCTCGGAGCGGCGCATTTCCGTACGCGGAGGTGCGTGGAAGGCTTGCGGTATGGCCTTTCGACCGTGGGCGGATTTCCGGCGTTCGTGGCGACCGGATCACGCATTCGCGCTGATGGTGATTCCACTGGGGCTGATTGTCACGGTCTGTGTGGTGGACGTGTTGACTCCGCCGCACATCCACCTCGGGCCGCTGCTGGTGGCGGCACCGGCCATCACGGTGGCGTTCGCCGGGGCCCGCGTGACGGCACTGATGGGAGCGCTCGCGGTGGCGGCCCAGGTGCTGATCGGCGTGCTCGGAGGGGGCCTGTCCACCGCCAACATCCAGGCGCAGATCAGTGCTCTCATCGTCGTCTCTGCCATCTGTTCCGGCATCTGCGTCGTGCGGGACCGGCGCGAGCGCCAGTTGCACCAGGTGCGGTCGGTGGCCGAGGCGGCGCAGAGCGTGCTGTTGCAGCCACTGCCGGCCCGCAGCGGCCCGCTGAGGATCGCCGGGCTGTACATCCCCGCCGAGGAAGAAGCCGCTCTGGGCGGAGACCTGTACGCGGCCGCACGCACCGATCACCACAGCACCCGGCTCCTCATCGGCGATGTGCGTGGCAACGGGCTGGCCGCGATCAGCAACGCCGCCCTGCTGCTCGGCGCCTTCCGCGCAGCCGCCCACCGGCAGGCCACCCTGCCCCGCCTCGCCGTCCACCTGGACGCCGCGTTCCGCTGGGACACCAGCCAGTGGCGGCCACAGGCAGAGCAGGACACCAGCGAGGACTTCGCCACCGCCATCCTGCTGGACATCCCCGACCACGATCCGGTCGTCCACCTCATCAACTGCGGCCACCCGCCGCCGCTGCTCCTGCGCGCGAATCACATCACCCCCCTCGTGCCCGAGGCGAGCCACCTTCCGATCGGACTCGGCGGTCCCTTCGGTATCGCCGCCTACGACGTCCAGACGTTCCCGTTCGAAGTCGGCGACCTTCTGCTTCTCCACACGGACGGCGTCATCGAAGCACGCAATGCCGACGGCGTCTTCTACCCGTTCACCGAACGGGCGCCCGAGTGGACCAAGGACGACCCCGACGAACTCCTGCGCCTTCTCCAGGAGGACCTACTGGCCCACGTCCACGGACACCTCGAGGACGACGCGGCCGTGGTCGTCGTCCGCCGCCTGGCAGTCTGATCCCCGGCCACCGGACGACTCCTCACGGGTCGTCCCGACCGACGGTCCGCATATGACAGTCCCGTGCGCAAGTCTGGCGCAACCAGCCAACTGCGGTGGTGAGGTCGCGGCAGGCGTCGGGCGGAACGTTGATGCCAGGCTTGCCGGACTGCCGCGGGTCAGCCGTGGGCGGTGGACCCCCTTGATTGTTCCAGCGGCTAAGGACTCGCCTATAGTCGCGGCTGCACGTGATGGGACAGTAAGGGTGGGTTTGTGGTTTCGGGCAAGGCAAGACGGCTGGCAGTACTCGGTGCGGTGGGAGTGGCGCTGGGGCTGACTTCTTGCGAGAGCGGGACGGGGGACGCGGGCAAGGACAGGCAGGGCACGGACGGTGAGCTGCTGTCGCGATCCGTTCGGTTGTTCGAAGACGCGTCATCGGTGCGGGTGACGGCCAGGGCCGCGGTGGCCATGGGGAGCAGTGTCGAGATCAGTGCCGACCGTAAGGCGAACTGCCGCGTTGATGCCCAGAACGAAGCCTTCCACGTCGCCGTCCGGAGTGGTGGTCGTACCTGGATGCGCTGGAGTGACAGCCTCCTGGAACGGAGCAGCGCCCTGGGCGCCGAGGAGCAGGAGCTGTACCAGGGGCTCCACGGCAAATGGCTGGAGCTGGACCGGGACGGCAGGATCCGCAAGAGCATGGTCGACTTGTGCGCGCTGAATCCTGTGCGCACGATCGCCGAGCAGCTGTCGGCACCCGGCCAACGCGCCTCCCGTGGGCCCGCGGTCACGGAAAACGGTGAGCGCCTCATTCCTCTGCGCCAGGGCGAAGAGGGGAACTCGCTGACCGTCTTCGTCAAGGCCGACGGCAAGCCCTATCCGCGCAAGCTTGTGGTGGACATGCCCACCTTCGCGTCTGAACCGGTCGACTTCCAACTCGACGCCTACGGGGATCACGTCTCGGTGGAGCCGCCGAAAGCCGCCGAGACCGTGCGCTCGGCGCGCATCGAAGCCCTGGCAGAGAGGCACCTCGCGGCGGGCTTGCCCAGCCGCTGATCGTACGAAGTCGTGCGACTCTACGGCGAAAGGGGGCGTGGGTCGGATCGAACCGACCCACGCGTGCTGTGCGCATCCTCCCAACGAGCGGCTACAGCACCCGTCACACCTCCTGGCGCGGACTCGAGATGTGTGCCACCGTGCGACACACGTGGCCACTTCGTGCAGGGCCGCAAGCCGCGTGAGCTGACAGGGCGATGGCAAGCAGCGGTGTGCGTCGGTCCGCCGGCCTATGCGGGGGGCGCGACCAAGGTGTCGGATCGGCCCGCGCGGCGCAGGGAGTCGGCGACGAAGCCAGTGGCTTTCAGCTCTTCCACGATGTAGCTGAGGAACCGGACCGTGTCCGGCTGCCGACTCCTGGTGGTGCCGACCGCCTGCTGGATCTGCATGAACCGGCCCTCGACGAGACCGTTTTCGGGATGTCTCGCGACGAACTCGGTCATCGGCCGCCGGAGGCCGGCCGCTACCTCCAGCGCCTCGGCGCGGAACACCTCCGTGCCTTCGTCCCCGCGCACCACACGCGCGTGCCGGAGCGTACGGGTGAGGAACAGATCGTAGGCTGACCCGCGCTTCACCCCGATCCGTACACCCGCGCGGTCGACATCCACGACCGAGGTGATGGGCGAACCGGCGGGGACTGAGAAGACCCCTTCGATGATGACGTAGGGAGGGGTGAAGGCGAGGTGCCCACATTGATCGCGGCCCGCAGTGTACCGGTGGGCGCCAGGTCCTCGGTGATGGCAACGGTCGGCTCCTCAACGGCGCGCGGCGTAGACCACCACCCTCGCCCTCACCAAGCAGCTGGCCAACGCTTCCCTGGACACCGACCGCGCCGCCGCCGTCGCGGCGGCGGCGCAGGACCCGTGCACGACGACGCGGGACGCGCGGGAGGGCGTGGCGGTGTTGCGCAGCGGCGGACGCCGGCGTACGAGGGGCGTAGCTGAACTCCGCTTGCAGGCACTGCTGAGCGCGGCATCCTGGAAGAGGGGCAGGAGGCGCCCATGAGTTCCCGCTCAAGGATCCGGTACGGCCTTGCCGCAGCTCTGCTTGCTCTGGTGGGTCTGTTGGTGCAACCGTACGCCGAGGCGTCGACCGAGCCGCCCCCTTCGCCCCGCTCTTCCGTCCACGTCTACGGCAGGCCGTACGGCGTCGCGATATCTCCGGACGGCGGCCACGCGTATGTCACCAGCGGCTGGTTCGGCCGGCTGTGGGTGATCGATACGCACACGCAGCAGCGGACCGCCCGCATCCAGGACGGTGAGTCGCAGGACGTCGCGATCAGCCCCGACGGACGCCGGGCCTACGTCACCAGTCTCTCGACGGTCTTTCCCGCGGTGCGTGTGATCGACACGGCCACGAACATGGAGATCGGCCATGTCCCCGTCGGCCACGGTCCGTTCGGCCTGGCGGTCACCCCCGACGGCCGCCGCGTCTACGTCGCCAACTCCTACTCCGACTCCCTGTCCGTGATTGACACGGCGAGCGACAAGGTCGTCGACGAGATCAAGGTCGGCAGCGCCCCGGTCGACGTGGTGATCTCCCCCGACGGCCGCCGGGTGTACGTCGCCAACTCCGGCTACGGGACCCCCACCTCCCTGTCCGTGATCGACACGGCCACGGACAAGGTCGTCGGCCGGCCCGGCCGCCTCGGCAACTTCACGCACGGCCTCGCGGTGACACCCGACGGACGCCGGCTATACGTCACGGACCTGCTGGGCACCGTTTCCGTCGTCGACACGGCGACCGGCAAGGTGACCGGCGGCCCCATCCCCGTCGGCTCGTACCCGAAGGACGTCGTGGTGAGCCCCGACGGCCACCGCGCCTACGTGACCAACGAACACTCGGACAGCCTGTCCGTCATCGACACGAGCACGAACAAGGTGACCGACACCATCCGCGTCGGCGGGCCGACCCGTATCGCGCTGACGCCGGACGGCCGCCACGCCTGGATCACACAGAACTGCTGCGGGTCGGTGCAGGTGATCGATTTCTGACAGGGCGGTTCGTGATGTCTGCTTGACCTGGCGTTCCAGTTTGGCGCGGGTGCCTTCAATGTCCTTCGGCAGCAGTTCGTGGTCGCGGGCTTCGCAGACGTCTCGGGCCCGCGGCGGGCCGGTGACATCGGTGAAGATGCCGAGATGCGGGGGTAGTCCGGGTGCTCGGGCAGGTCCGGCGGGGCGGCCGGGAGCCGGTCGGCGTCCTCCTGGATGCCGAACGCGTCGAGCAGGGGCTGGACGCTCACGTGCTCACCGTCTGCGGTCCGCGCCAGGTGGGGGTGTTCTCGCCGGTGAGGCGGCGGGCCATGACCCGGGTCATGGTCCAGTAGACGCGGGAGGCGGGCGAGGCCGGGTGGTACGCGTAGTCGCGGACCGGACGCCGGTGCAGTGCCAGGATCCCGTAGGTCTGCTCGACCCCCACCGCTTCGGCTGCGGAACGAACCCCCTTTCCTGCGGGTTGCGCGCGACGGTCTCGACGTCGATGCCTGCGCTACGACCTGGTTCTTGAAGCCCTGATCGACCAGGGCCTTCCCAACGGTTCCGCCGGTGTGTTCGGCGACCTGGCACAGCAAGGCGACGCCCGCGGCGTTGTCGTGCGCGCTCGCGGCGAGGACGACCACCGCGATGACCAGGCCGAGCACGTCCACGGCCAGGCCCCGTTGGCGGCCCGGGACCCGCTTCGACGGATCCCGGCCGGTCGTGGAGGCCGGGACCCGGCAGCCGCGTGGACACTCTGGGTGTCCAGGACACCGGGGTCGGGTCCTCTGATCGGCGGGCCTTCTCGCGGACCTGGCAGCGCAGTAGTTCGTGGACGACCTGGTCGGTTCCGTCGTTCCGCCACTCACCCGACCTGATGTGTCATCAGGTAAGTCAGCATCTGATCAGCGTCGGTCCCCGCATGTTCCGAGACGGCTGTCCGAGCAGGCGCCTGGTCGACGGCGTCACAACAGCCTGGTTCGCGCGAAAGTGCGGGCGGGGAGCCTTCTCCCCAGAGTGAAGCGACGTTCCTCACGATCTTCGAGTCCGACGCGTGCCCGTGTACAGTGAAGAACGCCCTTGACCTGCACAAAGCAGGCAGGGAGCCGTCTTTCAGGAGTCCAAAGTGCTGCGTACTCTGTTCAAGTCCAAGATCCACCGAGCCACCGTCACCCAGGCCGACCTGCACTACGTGGGATCGGTGACCATCGACGCCGATTTCCTCGACGCCGCCGACCTGCTGCCCGGGGAACTGGTGCACATCGTGGACGTCACCAACGGCGCCCGGCTGGAGACGTACGTGATCGAGGGTGAGCGTGGGTCCGGGGTCATCGGGATCAACGGGGCCGCGGCCCACCTCGTCCACCCCGGCGACCTTGTGATCATCATCAGCTACGCTCAGGTCACCGACGCGGAGGCACGCGCGCTGCGGCCCCGGGTCGTGCACGTCGACGCCGGCAACCGGATCGTGTCCCTCGGCGCCGACCCGTCCGAACCGGTGCCCGGCTCGGACCAGCAGCGCAGCCCGCAGGCCGTCGGGGCTGCCTGACCGGCTGATCAGGACCGGGACCAGGAGCGTGCGTGCCCATGAGCGAGACCGAGATCCGTGACGACCGGGCGGCGGGCCGTCTGGAGGCCGTCGGCGACGGTGAAGTCGTCGGTCGCATCGAGTACTTCGTCCTGGAGGCGCCCGAGCGCGCCCTGGTCCCCGTCCACACGATTGTCGAGCCCGCCCACGAGGGCAAGGGCATCGCCGGATCGCTCGCCCGTGAGTTCTACGCCCTCGCCGAGCGCGAGGGCGTCCCGGTGGCCCCGCTCTGCCCGTACGTCGTGAAGTGGGCCGAACGCCACCCCGAGGCGGCCCCGCCGGCCGACCCCCGACTGCTGTCGGCCGCGAAGGACTGGCTGCGCGCCCACCGGGACCGCTTCTGATCGAGCGGCGGTCCGCCCGGGCCGGTTCGAGGGTGCCGTCGCTCCTCGGTCGCGGTTCGAGTCTGCGGTCGGTCGGGGGCGGTCCGGATGTGAGGCCGCCCCTCGGAGCCGTCTTTCCGTGAGCATCCGCCCTCGGCCGTCTGTCAGCGAGCACCCGCCCCCGGCCGTCTCCCAGCGAGCCCCGCCCCCGGCCGTCTCTCAGCGAGTGCCCGCTCAACATCCCGTCGGCCACCCGCCTGGTCCCGTTCGGTGCTGCCGTCGGGTGAGTGGCCGGGCGGCCGTCGGGTAGGCGGGGGAGTAGTCCAGAGGCGACGTCCCGTGACTGCCCGGAGGACACCATGACGAACCCGCACCCCGACCCGGTACCGCCGGGCCCGACACCGGGTCCGGGCCCGACCCCGCCGGATCCGTACCCGAGCCCGGTCCCGACCCCGGAACCGGTCCCGCAGCCCACGCCACCCCCGCCGGGCCCCCACCCGAGCCCGCCCCCGCCCCATCCGGGCCCCCCGGAGCCGTCCCCGTCCCCCATCCCGCCGGGCCCGGAGCCCGTACCGAACCCGGAGCCGGGGCCTCCGCTCACCTGAGACACGACAGGGGCCCGGCGCCTCGGACAGGAGAGGCGCCGGGCCCCTCCGAGGGGCGCGGGGCGGTACCCGGATGCGAGTCAGCCGCGCCGCGCGGGTGCGACCAGCCACGCACCGCCCGCACCCGCGCCCCGACCGAACCGACCAAGGCGGCCAAGGCGACCGAGACGGCCGAGCCCCTTCGAGCCGGACCGCGCTACGCGGTCACCTCGCTCCGGTCCCCGCCCCACAGCGTGTGGAACGAGCCTTCCCGGTCCACCCGCCGGTACGTGTGGGCACCGAAGAAGTCCCGCTGCCCCTGCGTCAGCGCCGCCGGCAGCCGCTCCGCCCGCAGCGCGTCGTAGTACGCCAGCGCCGCCGCGAATCCCGGCGTCGGCACCCCCTGACGGGTCGCCGCGACCAGCACCTCCCGCCAGTCGTCCTGCGCCTCGGCGATCTCGCGGGCGAACGTCTCGTCCGACAGCAGGCTCGGCAGGTCGGCCCGGGCGTCGTAGGCGGCGCGGATGCGGTCCAGGAACGCGGCGCGGATGATGCAGCCGCCCCGCCAGATCGACGCCACCGCGCCCAGGTCGATGTCCCAGCCGTACTCCTCGCTGCCCGCGGCGATCTCGTGGAAGCCCTGCGTGTACGACACGATCTTGGACGCGTACAGCGCCTGCTCCACCCGGTCGGCGAAGGCGGCGGCCTCCGACTCGCTCAGCGGGGACGGCTTCGGGCCGGCCAGGTCCCGCGACGCGGCCCGCAGCGGCGCGTGGCCGGACAGCGAGCGGGCGAAGACGGCCTCGGCGATGCCGGACACCGGAACGCCCAGGTCCAGCGCGATCTGCACCGTCCAGCGGCCGGTGCCCTTCTGCTCGGCCTGGTCCACCACGACGTCCACGAACGGCTTGCCGGTGGCCGCGTCCACGTGGGACAGCACCTCGGCGGTGATCTCGATCAGGTACGAGTCCAGCCGGCCGGTGTTCCAGGTGCGGAAGATGTCCGCGATCTGCGCGGGCGCGTACCCGGCGACGTCGCGCAGCAGCTGGTACGCCTCGCCGATCAGCTGCATGTCGGCGTACTCGATGCCGTTGTGGACCATCTTCACGAAGTGCCCGGCGCCGTCGGGGCCCACGTGCGTCACGCACGGCGCCCCGTCCTTCGCCTTCGCGGAGATCTTCTCCAGCATCGGACCCAGCGACCCGTACGACTCCTTCGAACCGCCCGGCATGATGCTCGGGCCGTGCAGCGCGCCCTCCTCGCCGCCGGAGATGCCCGTGCCGACGAAGTGGATGCCCCGCTCGCGCAGCTCCCGCTCCCGGCGCCGGGTGTCCGCGAAGTGCGCGTTGCCGCCGTCGATGATCATGTCGCCGGGCTCCAGCAGCGGGGCGAACTCCTCGATCACCGCGTCCGTCGGCTGGCCCGCCTTGACCATGATGACCAGCCGGCGCGGACGCTCCAGGGCCGCCACGAACTCCTCGGCGGTCTCGGCCCCGACGAAGTCGCCCTCGTCCCCGAACTCCTCGACCAGCGCCTTCGTCCGCGACACCGTACGGTTGTGCACGGCGACCGTGTAGCCGTTGCGCGCGAAGTTCCGCGCGAGATTGCGGCCCATGACCGCAAGGCCCGTGACACCGATCTGCGCTGAAGTGCTCATACCGCCTGCTCCCTGGTTGCCTCGTGTACTACGGCTCCGTCAGTACGGGCCCTCGCCCATCCTGACGTGCCGCTACGGCGAGCGCACATCCGACCCGCCACGCATGTGTACGCAGCGGAGCCGCCGGCCGCCTCACTGACCGGCCCGTCGGATCAAACAGGGGCCGTTCCCGGCCACTTGGGTCGCACAGGAGGCCGATTTCCTGTCTTGTCATGGCCTGTTCGTGGCGCTTACTTTTGCCGCTCCTGACGCATGGCGAGGGGATTTCGGACATGGCCGTACGCGGCCGGCACCGCCGGTACCAGCCGAACAGGATCAACCGCGCCTCACTCACCGTCACGGCGGGCGGCGCCGGCCTCGCGATCCCGCTGGTCGCCGCCGGCACCGCGGACGCCGCCGACGTGGCCACCTGGAACAAGGTCGCCGCCTGCGAGTCCAGCGGCAACTGGACCGTCAACACGGGCAACGGCTACTACGGCGGGCTCCAGTTCACCCAGTCCACCTGGGAGGCCTACGGCGGCATCCGGTTCGCGCCGCGCGCCGACCTGGCCACCAGGGCGGAGCAGATCGCCGTCGCCGAGAAGGTCCTCGACGGGCAGGGGCCGGGCGCCTGGCCGGTGTGCTCGGTGCGGGCCGCCCTGACCCGGGGCGGACCCGCCCCCGACGTCCACACCGAGACCAGCTCCACGCGCCCCGCGAAGACCGGTTCCGCGCGCTCCGGCCTCGCGCACTCCGGCTCAACCCACTCCGGCTCCGTCAAGGACGTGCAGCCGCAGACCACCCCGCAGTCCCGGGCCGGCCGTGCCGAGATGTACACAGTGGTGCACGGCGACACCCTCTCCGGCATCGCCGGCGACCACCATGTGACGGGCGGCTGGCGCACGCTGTACGCGGGCAACCGCGCCACGATCGGCACCGATCCCGACCTGATCATTCCGGGGCAGCGGCTCAGCGTGAACGGCACCCCGACCCGCTCCGCACCCCCCAAGGCACCGAAGAAGAAGGCCCCTTCGGAGCATCCCACCACCCACCGCACGACACCCCCGGCCCGGCACGCGCTCGTCGCCCCGGTGACCGCGTCCGTCGGCACCGGCTACCACGTCGCGGGCTCGCACTGGTCGAAGGGCTACCACACCGGCGTCGACTTCCTCGTGCCGACCGGCACCTCCGTGAGGGCGGCGGCGGCCGGACGCGTGGTGGCCGCAGGCTGGGGTGGCTCGTACGGCTACCAGGTCGTGATCCGGCACGCCGACGGCCGCTACACCCAGTACGCCCACCTGTCGGCTATCGCCGTGCGGAACGGCCAGGGCGTCACCGCGGGCCAGCGCATCGGCCGCTCCGGCGCCACCGGGAACGTCACGGGCCCGCATCTGCACTTCGAGGTGCGGACGGGGCCCGGATTCGGCTCGGACGTCGACCCGCTCGCCTACCTCCGGGCAGGCGGCGTCAGGATGTGACGCGGGTACGGGTGCAGGTCCAGCAGCGGCAGCGGTACGGCGACGCCCGCGGGCAGCGGGGTGTACGACACCGGGAGCACGGCGTCGCCGGTCGGCCCGGCCCCGTCGGCGCCCGCCGCGCCGCTCCCGGACACCACCAGCCCGGACACGACCGACTCGGCCGCCCCGGCGCGCACCACCCGCTCGACCGGCCCGGCGCGGCCGACTGGTTCGGCGACCCCAGCGCACACCACCGCTTCGGCCGCCCCGGCGTGCAGGATCGCCTCGCTGGACTCGGCGCGCGCGACGGCCTCGGCCGTCCCGGCGTACACCACCCGCTCGACCGGCCCGCCATGGCCAACCGACTCGACCGGCCCGGCGTGGCCAACCGGTTCGGCCGCCCCGGCGTGGACGACCGCATCGCTGGATTCGGCGCGTGCCACGGCCTCGGCCGCCCCGGCGCGGACCGTCGGCGCGGCCACCTCCGCGAGCACCACCCGCTCGACCGGCCCGCCATCGCCAACCGACTCACCCGCCTCGGCGCGCACCCCCGACTCGGCCACCCCGGCGCCGCTCTCCGCGCGCCCGCCCCGTTCCGTCCCCGTACCCACGGCCTTGCGCTGGTGCGGCATGGCGAGACGCGTGTTCTCGGCGCCCCGCGCCGCCGGCTCGGCGGTTCGCGTCGGCTCCGCGGCGACCGGCACACCCTGCGCGGAGGGCACCTCGGCCGACGACCGGACGGCCGGCGCCGGAACAGCGGACACCGGCTCGCCCCAGGCCGCCGCCGAGGAAGGCGCAGGCTCGTCCCAGGCCGGCGCAGGCTCGCGGGTCAGCCGTTCCGTCGTCAGCATGATCAGTCCGCCCGCCGCCACCACCCCGCAGCCCAGGGCGAGCACGGTGCCCGTGGTGCCGTAGCGGAACGTCTCGCCGAACATCAGGATGCCGACCGCGGCGGCCAGCACCGGATTGACCACCGTCAGCGTGGCCAGCGGGGCGGCGAGGCCGCCGCCCCGGTAGGAGGCCTGGGACAGCAGGACGCCGGCGGCCGAGAACAGGCCGATCACCGCGAGCGAGGGCAGGTCGCCCAGTGCGATGCCGTGGCTCCAGTCGACGGCCACGGTCTTGGTGAACACCGACGCCATGCCGAACGCGATGCCGGAGGCGGTGGCGAGCAGCACGCTGCGCACGGCGGGATGCCGGTGCGCGGCCAGGCCCGCGAACATCAGCGCCACCACCGCCCCGCCGGTGACCACCGCGACCGCCAGCCGCTGGGCCGGGGTGAGGGAGTGCGCGGAGGAGGAGCCGACCAGGGAGAGCAGACCGGCGAGGCCCACCGTGGCCATGAGGGCGCCGCGCCAGGCGGTCGCGCCGGCCCGGCGGCCGACGCACAGCGCCGCCATGGGCAGCGCGAAGACGATGGTCAGCGCGCCGAGCGGCTGGACCAGGCTGAGCGGACCGTAGGCCAGCGCCACGACGTGCAGCACGCCGCCGAGGCCGTTGAGCGCCAGCGCGCCCCACCAGCCCGGCCGGCGCAGCGGCAGGTACCCGCTGTCGGGGGAGGACACCGCGACCTGCTCCTGCACGATCGCTCCGCCCGCGTAGGCCAGGGCGGAGACGACCGACAGGAGCACGGACAACGCCAGGGCGCTCATCGGTGTCTCCTCTGCGTGCGACGGGCGTCCTGGGCCCGGCGCGGCGTACGGTCGGCTTCCATGGCCAACACTCTGCCCGCCCGGGTGCTTCCCGTCGTCGTACCTGAGCACGCAATGCGTCCTACTGCCGATGGAGTACACCAGCGGCCTGATCATCCCCTGGACGGGTGAGGGCGGGCGGACACCCGCCCGATCACCCCCGCGCCGCGCCTGGTACGAGTGTCTGTCGTGGACCTGGACCCCGCTCTCTCAGCCCTGCGCGCCCTCGGCGGCTTCTTCCCCCTGCGCACCCTCCCGGAAGCCGCCGACGGCACCGGGGCACGACGGCTGCCCACCCTCGCGGAGGGCTACGCGGGGGCGACCACGGAGACCGGCCGCGACCCTCTGACGCTGCGCGTCGCCACCGTCGGGGACCGGCTCGGGACCGGCGAGGTACGGGTCGCCGCCTCCCTCGCCCAGCAGGGACTGGCCGCCCGGCTGTGGTCGGTGGCCCTCGGCTGTGCCGTCCTGTACGGCCGGCTGCCCGACCTGGACCCGCGCCTGCTGCACTGGGACGCCCGTGCCGCCGTCCCCGACGATCTGTGGCTCGCCGAGCTGCGCCCGCTGCCCGGGGACGCGGCCACGCTCGCCGGCACCGTGCTGCACGGCCATCTGGAGCCCCTGACGGCGGTCCTGCGGGCCCGCTACGGCGTCGCGCCGGGCCTGCTGCGGGGCAACGCGGGCTCCGCGCTCGCCGCGACCGCCCGGGAACTGAGCCGCTGGGCGCGCGCCCACGGCCGTACCGACGTCGCGGCCCGCGTCCGGGCGCTCACCGGTGAACTCTTCGCCCACCCCCTGCTGAGCGCCACCGGCACCCGCACCGGCACGGCGTTCCGGCGCCGCAGCTGCTGTCTGTACTACCGGGTGCCCGGCGGCGGGCTCTGCGGCGACTGCTGCCTCACCAGAGCGCCACGCTCGTCCCCGTGCTCGACCCCGCGCTCTTCCCCGGGCGCCGCATCTGGGTGACCATGAGGGGAACCTGCCACCGAGACCAGGGGGTTGTCGGGTGCGAGTGGGACTGCTGACCCGGGAGTACCCCCCGGATGTGTACGGCGGCGCCGGTGTCCATGTGGAGTTCCTCGCGCGCGAGTTGACCGCCCTGGTGGACCTGGAGGTGCACTGCTGGGGCGAGGGGCGCGGCGTCGGCGTCGTACGCCACCGGCCCTGGTCCGTCCTCGACGGCTCCAACGACGCGCTGCGCACCTTCTCCGTGGACCTCGCCATGGCCGCCGCCCTCGAAGGCCGCGAACTCGTCCACTCCCACACCTGGTACGCCAATCTCTCCGGCCATGTCGCCAAGCTGCTGTACGGCATCCCGCACGTGGTCACCGCGCACTCGCTGGAGCCGCTGCGCCCCTGGAAGGCCGAGCAACTCGGCGGCGGCTACGCGCTCTCGGGCTGGGCCGAGCGCACCGCGATCGAGGCCGCCGACGCGGTGATCGCCGTCTCCGGCGCCATGCGCGACGACATCCTCGCCTGCTACCCGGCCCTCGACCCGGCCCGCGTCCACGTCGTCCACAACGGCATCGACACGCGCCTGTACCGGCCCGACCACGGCACCGACGCGCTCACCCGGCACGGCATCGACCCCGCCCGCCCGTACGTCCTGTTCGTCGGCCGGATCACCCGGCAGAAGGGCGTGCCCCATCTGCTGCGCGCGGTACGGGACATCGAGCCCGGCACCCAGGTCGTGCTGTGCGCGGGCGCGCCCGACACCCCCGAGATCGACCGGGAGTTCCGGGAGCTGTTCGAGGAGCTGCGCGGGGTGCGGGCGGGCGTGTTCTGGATCCCGCAGATGCTGCCGCGCACGGAGGTGATCCAACTCCTCACCCACGCCACGGTGTTCGTCTGCCCGTCGGTGTACGAGCCGCTGGGCATCGTCAACCTGGAGGCGATGGCCTGCGGCACGCCGGTCGTCGCGTCCCGGGTGGGCGGCATCCCCGAGGTCGTGGACGACGGCCGTACCGGTCTCCTGGTCGACGTGGACGACGGCTTCGAGTCCGGGCTCGCCCGGGCGCTGGACGCCGTCCTCGGCGATCCGGACGCGGCCCGGCGGATGGGCGAGGCCGGACGGGCCCGCGCGGTGGGGGAGTTCGGCTGGGACGCGGTGGCCCGCCGCACGGCGGGGCTGTACGAGGAGATCCTCAAGCAGGCTTAGTCCGGTCTGCTCGGGGCAACCATGGTTCAACCACGGTGAGGGGAGCGGCCATGCGTCGTGGAGGGCCTTCCGTACTCGGGATCGTGCTGGCCGGCGGCGAGGGCAAACGCCTGATGCCGCTGACCGCGGACCGCGCCAAACCAGCCGTCACCTTCGGCGGCACCTACCGGCTCGTCGACTTCGTCCTGTCCAACCTCGTCAACGCCGACGTGCTGCGCATCTGTGTGCTGACCCAGTACAAGTCGCACTCGCTGGACCGGCACATCACCACCACCTGGCGGATGTCCAGCCTGCTCGGCAACTACGTCACCCCGGTCCCCGCCCAGCAGCGCCTCGGCCCGCGCTGGTACCTGGGCAGCGCCGACGCCATCCTCCAGTCGCTGAACCTGGTCCACGACGAACAGCCGGAGTACGTGGCCGTGTTCGGCGCCGACCACGTGTACCGCATGGACCCGCGGCAGATGCTCGCGCAGCACATCGAGGGCGGCGCCGGGGTGACGGTGGCCGGCATCCGGGTGCCGCGCGCGCAGTCCTCCTCCTTCGGGGTGATCACGCCGGGCTCGGACGGCCGTACCGTCGAGCGCTTCCTGGAGAAGCCCGCCGACCCGCCGGGCCTGCCGGACGACCCGGAGACGGTCTTCGCCTCGATGGGCAACTACGTCTTCACCACCAAGGTCCTGGTCGAGGCACTGCACCGGGACGCCGAGGACAGCCAGTCCGTGCACGACATGGGCGGTTCGATCCTGCCCCAGCTGACCGCGCGCGGCGCGGCGCAGCTGTACGACTTCAGTGACAACCACGTGCCCGGCGAGACCAGCCGCGATCAGGGCTACTGGCGGGACGTGGGCACCCTGGACGCCTACTACGAGGCGCACATGGACCTGATCGCCGAGCGCCCGGCGTTCAACCTCTACAACCGGCAGTGGCCCATCTACACGCACTCCTACCAGCTCTCCCCGGCCCGCTTCAACGCGGGCGGCATCGCGAGCGAGTCCATCATCAGCGCGGGCTGCCTGATCCGCGGCCAGGTCACCCGGTCGGTGCTCTCCCCGGGCGTGCGCGTCGACCCCGGGGCGGTCGTGCAGGGCTCGGTCCTGCACGACAACGTCCACATCGGCCGGGGCGCGGTGGTCCGCGGCGCCGTGCTGGACAAGAACGTCGAGGTGCCGCCCGGCGCGACGATCGGCGTCAACCCGGAGCGGGACGCCGAGCTGTACACCGTGTCCAAGGGCGGGGTCATCGCGTTGGGGAAGGGGCAGCGGGTGCCCTGACGGACAGGGCGTCAGCGGCCCCCACGGCGCGACGCGTTCGACATCACCCTCTCGGAATGCCCAGGTTTGCACCGTCGGCCGTCCAGGATGCAGGCAACGATGTCCAACCTGCGGAGGTCATCCGACATGAGAGGGACCCGGCGCACGCGGCTGTGCCTGGCCGGGGTGATGGCAGCGTCCGCGCTGATCGCCACCCCCGCCGCACGCGCCGCCGAGCGGACCGACGGCCGCCTCACCGACCTGGTCAACCCGTTCATCGGGAGCCAGGACGAGGGCAACACCTTCCCCGGCGCTGCCGTGCCCTTCGGCATGGTGCAGCTCTCCCCGGACACCGGGCACAGCACCGGGTACGACTACGCGCAGAACCGTATCCGCGGGTTCTCGCTGGTCCACCTCTCAGGCGTCGGCTGCCGGATCGGCGGCGACCTGCCCGTGCTGCCCACCACGGGCGACGTCACCCAGACGGACTACGCCCAGTACGCGGCGGCCTTCTCGCACGACGACGAGGAGGCGAGCCCCGGCTACTACCGGGTCGGCCTCGCCTCCGGCATCCGCGCCGAACTCACCGCGACCGCCCGCACCGGCGTGCAGCGCTACACCTTCCCGGCCACCGGCAAGGCCAACGTCCTGCTGAACGCGGCCCAGTCGCTGCACAAGGCGGTGAGCAGCGCGGTGCGGATCCTGGACGACCGCACCGTGCGCACCGAGATCACCGGCCACGGCTTCTGCCGGGACACCGGCCCCTACACGGTCTACACGATCACCCGCTTCAGCCGGCCCTTCACCGCCTACGGCACCTGGGACGGCGGGACCGTCACCCCGGGCGCCCGCAGCGGATCCGGCGGCGCCTACGTCCGCTTCGACACCACCCGGGACCGCACGGTCGAGGCGACCACCGCCCTGTCGTACGTCGACTCACGCGGCGCCGCCGGCAATCTGCGCGCCGAGGGCGGCCAGGCCTTCGACGCCGTACGCCACCGGGCCCGCGAGGAGTGGGAGCGCCGGCTCGCCGCCGTCCGGGTGCGCGGCGGCACGCCCACACTGCGCCGGACCTTCTATTCCTCGCTGTACCGCTCCCAGCTCGCGCCCAACGTCGGCAGCGACGCCGACGGCCGCTACTTCGGCTGGGACCGCCGGACCCATCGCGCCCGCGGCTTCACCTACTACCAGAACTGGTCGCTGTGGGACACCTACCGCACCCAGGCCCAGCTGCTCGCGCTGCTCGCCCCGCGCGAGGCACGGGACATGGCCCGGTCGGTGGTCGCGGTCGACGAGGACGGGGGGTGGCTGCCCAAGTGGGGCTACGGGCCGGTCGAGACGAACATCATGAGCGGCGACCCGGTCACCCCGTTCCTGACCACCGCCTACCGGATGGGGCTCCTGAAGGGGTTCGAGGAGCGGGCCTACCGCGCGCTGAAGAAGAACGCCGACGGCGTGCCGCCCGCCGAGCACCCGGGCATCGGCCGGGAGGCCAACACCGAGTACATCGCCGAGGGTTTCGCGCCCTACGTCAAGGACCGGCCGTACGCCAAGATGGGCGACTCGGACTACCACCACGGCGCCTCCGTCACCCTGGAGTACGCGCTCGCCGACGCGATGCTCGCCCAGATGGCCCGCGGTCTCGGCCACGAGGACGACGCCGCCCGCTGGGCCGCCCGCTCGCGCAACTACCGCAACGTCTTCGACCCGGGCACCGGCTTCTTCCGCGCCCGTGACGCCTCCGGCGCCTTCACCGGCTCGCCCGACCCGGCCCGCGGCACCGGCTTCCACGAGGGCACGGCCTGGCAGTACCAGTGGCTCGTGCCGCAGGACGTCCCGGGCATGGTCGGGCTGATCGGCGGCACGCGCGCGGCCAACGCCCGGCTGGACGCCTTCTTCGCCTACGACCGGCTGCTCGCGGACCCGGAGGGGACCGCCCGCGAGGTGTGGGTGCACGGCGACCCGTACGCCTACTACAACGCCGCCGTCTACAACCCGATGAACGAGCCGGACCTCATCGCGCCCTACACCTACCTCTCCACCGGCCAGCCCTGGAAGACCACGGACGTGGTGCACGCGGCGCTCACCCTGTTCACCGACAGCCCCACCGGCATGACCGGCAACGACGACCTCGGCACCATGTCCGCCTGGAACGTCCTGTCGTCCATCGGCCTCTTCCCGGTCCAGCCCGGCTACGACACCTGGGGCCTGACCACCCCGGTCTTCGACCGCGTCGACCTCACCCTGGACCGCCACTACTGGCCCGCCGGCCGGCTGACGGTGACCGCGCCCGGCACCTCGGCCGCCGACCGCTACGTCCAGGCCGTGCACACGGACGGCAGGCCGCACGGCCGGACCTATCTGACGACCGGCGCGCTGCGCTCCCTGCGCTCCCTCGCCTTCACGGTCGGCCCGCGCCCGTCGGAGTGGGGTACGTCACCCGAAGCGGCGCCGCCCGTCCTGAAATGACCTCAGACGTCGCCTGCGTCCCGCCGCTCGCACCGGTGGCGGGACTTAACCTGGCCTTAACTGTGCGTAGCCTGATCGTACTTGACCGTAATCGCCCAGCAGGGATTGACTGCTGATCCACCCCTTGTCGACGCGTGAGGCAAGCCCTTGACTTCCGACCTGCTCGCTCCACTCGACCTGGCCTTCTGGAACATGGAGTCCGACCGGCACCCGATGCACCTCGGGGCGCTCGGCGTCTTCTCCGCGCACTCGCCCACCGCCGGGGCCCACGCCGCCGACCTGCTCGCCGCCCGGGCCGCCGCCGTACCCGGCCTGCGCATGCGCATCCGCGACCTGTGGCAGCCGCTCGCCTTCGGCGGCGCCGCCCGCGAGACCGACCCGGACTTCGACCCCCTGAACCACGTACGGCTGCACGCCCCGACCGACGACTTCCACGCGGACGCCGGGCGGCTGATGGAGCGCCCGCTGGAACGCGGCCGGCCGCCGTGGGAGGCACATGTGCTGCCGGGCGAGGACGGGGTGTCCTTCGCCGTGCTCTTCAAGTTCCACCACGCCCTCGCCGACGGGCTGCGCGCGCTGAAGCTCGCCGCCGGCGTCCTGGACCCCGTCGACCTGCCCGAGCGCGCGCCCCGCGCGACCGAGCCGCCGCGCGGCCTGCTGTCCGACGTGCGCCGGCTGCCCGCGCGGATGCCCGGGCTGTTCCGGGACGCGCTGTCCGACGTGGGCCGGGCCCTGGACATCGGCGCCTCGCTCGCCCGGTCCACCCTCGGCATGCGGCCGTGCGCCGCGCTGACCTGCGCGCCCAGCGGCACCCGCCGTACCGCCGGGATCGTCCTCGACATCGACGACGTGCACCGGGTGCGCAAGAACGCCGGCGGCACCGTGAACGACGTCCTCATCGCCGTCGTCGCCGGCGCGCTGCGCCGCTGGCTGGACGAGCGGGGCGACGGCAGCGAGAACGTGGCGCCCCGCGCCCTGATCCCCGTCTCCCGGCGCCGTCCGCACACCGCCCAGCCGCAGGGCAACCGGCTCTCCGGGTACCTGATACGGCTTCCGGTCGACGAGCCCGACCCGCTCGGCCGTCTGGAGACGGTGCGGACCGCGATGATCCGCAACAAGGACGCGGGTCCCAACCGGGGGGCCGGCGCGGTCGCGCTGCTCGCCGACCACGTGCCGGCGTTCGGGCACCGGCTGGGCGGGCCGCTGGTCGGCCAGGCGGCCCGGCTGTGGTTCGACATCCTGGTCACCAGCGTGCCGCTGCCCGGGTTCGGGCTCCGGCTCGGCGGCCACGAGCTGACCGAGGTGTACCCGCTGGCGCCGCTCGCGCCCGGCCAGGCGCTGGCGGTCGCGATCTCGACGTATCGCGGGCGCGTGCACTACGGGCTGGTCGCCGACGCGGCGGCCGTGCCGGACCTGGACCGGTTCGCCCACGCGGTGTCGGCGGAGGTGGAAACGCTGCTGACCGTCTGCGACGGCTGAGCACCGGGCACGGCACCCCTCGGCCCCGGCACGGGTCCCCGCAGGCACCAGTCGCGGGTGCGGGGCCGTGCGGCCGGCCGGGTGCGGTACCCACCCGTCCGGGCAGCGGTTTGGTGCGTCGGGCCGGGCTCCGTAAAATTCGCTGTTCGAAAGCGGGCGCGAGTCGGAGCGCCGCGCGGGTGATCAGGGAAGCGGCAGCGCGATGACGGTGACAGACGACGGCTCGGCGGCGATGGACGTGCCCACGGACGCCGCCATGGACGAGGTGGTCCACGGGCCCGGTATCGACCCGGAGCGGCTGGCCGTCTGCCTGAGCGTGCTGGAGGAACTGGACCGGATCGACGTCGACCACCCCGACGCCATCGCGGTCCGCCGTGCCACCTCGCACATCTACCGGACGGTGAAGCAGCGCCGCCGCCAGGAGCGCCGGGCCGCCAAGACCGCGCACGACCGCTCCGTCACCGAGGCCACCGCCACCGGCTCCGCCGAGCGCATCGACGACGAGACCGAGGGCATCCTGCCCTCCTCGAAGGTCGAGCCCGGCCGGATCGCGGGCATACTCCAGCGCCCGCGCTCCTGCTACATCTGCAAGCAGCGCTACGTGGAGGTCGACTACTTCTACCACCAGCTGTGCCAGAAGTGCGCCGCCGAGAACCGCGCCAAGCGGGACGCCCGCGCCGACCTCACCGGCAAGCGCGCCCTGCTCACCGGCGGCCGGGCCAAGATCGGCATGTACATCGCGCTGCGCCTGCTCCGTGACGGCGCGCACACCACCATCACCACGCGCTTCCCCAAGGACGCCATCCGCCGCTTCAAGGCGATGGAGGACTCGGCGGAGTGGATCCACCGCCTGGAGGTCGTCGGCATCGACCTGCGCGACCCCGGCCAGGTCGTCGCGCTGGCCGATCAGGTCGCCGAGGCCGGCCCGCTGGACATCCTGATCAACAACGCCACGCAGACCGTGCGCCGCCTGCCCTCGGCCTACGCCGCCCTGGTCGAGGGCGAGAGCGCCCCGCTGCCCGCCGGGGAACTTCCCGCCCACCACGTCATCGGCGCCTTCAACTCCGGCGCGGTCGACGGCCTGGCCGCGCTGCCCGTCGGCACCAGCGGCCTCGACGCGCAGAAGGTCGCCGACCTCGCCCTGGTCGCGGGCAACGCCAGTGTCGCCCGGCACCTCGACGGCACCGCCATCGACGCGGGCGGCCTGCTCCCCGACGTCGTGGAGTCCAACACCTGGGTGCAGTCGATCGAGCAGATCTCCCCGGTGGAGCTGCTGGAGACCCAGCTGTGCAACTACACGGCGCCGTTCATCCTGATCAGCAAGCTCCGCCCGGCCATGGCCGAGGCCGCCAGGAAGGCGGCGAGCGGACGGGCGTACGTCGTGAACGTCTCGGCCATGGAGGGTGTCTTCAGCCGGGGCTACAAGGGCGCGGGCCACCCGAACACCAACGCCGCCAAGGCCGCCATGAACATGGTGACGCGGACCAGCGGCCACGAGATGTTCGAGACCGACCGCATCCTCATGACCTCGGTGGACACCGGCTGGATCACCGACGAGCGCCCCCACTACGACAAGCTGCGCCTCGCCGAGGCGGGCTTCCACGCACCGCTCGACCTGGTGGACGGCGCCGCCCGCGTCTACGACCCGGTCGTGCGCGGCGAGGCGGGCGAGGACCTGTACGGCGTGTTCCTGAAGGACTACGCGCCCGGCAAGTGGTAGACGACGGGCGCAGCCGCCGCGCATGACACCCGCGCGCGGGCCACGGCCGCCGCCGTGTCCTCAGTCGACCGCGCCGAGTCGCGCGTGGCGGGCCGCCACCAGTTCCAGCACCGTGCGCCAGTCCTCCAGCACACCCGCGTCGAGGCCGGCCGTGCGGCTCTCCTCGCCGGCCTGGCGCAGCCGCAGCGCATCGTCGTCCGCCGGGTCCGCGTCCCCGCGGACCAGCCGGAACACCCGCTCCCCGAGCAGGGCGCGCACCGCCTCGGCCGCGCTGCGCGCCCGGGCCGCCTCGTCCCCCGGGCAGAGCACCGGCCCGATGCCCAGCACCAGCCCGGCCACCTGGAGTTCCTTGTCGGCGGGACGGCCGCGGCGCAGCAGCGCCGCGGTCCGCAGCGCGTGCTGGGGCCGGCCGGCGTGCAGCAGATCCATCAGCTCCTCGACACTGCGCAGCTCCATGCGTCAGCCCTTCCGCGAGACAGCCGTTGCCGCGTCAGCACACCATGACGAGCTTGCCGCCGGACCAACAGCACTTGAAGAGGTGTTCGCCCCTGTAGGCCACACGGGTGATTCGCCGCGTCGTCCGAGTGAGCGGCCTGTTACAAAAGGCCCCATATTAGGGGGTATTGAGGAGCCGCAGGAAGCATATCCGTTACAGCTTGTTTGCACTCCCTATCGAGCGGATGCCCGCTCATTTGGTTAATCTGGAGCCGACGGACACCAGCACCGGGGTTCCACCCACACCCACCGTCCGTCCTGGGGCGAGCCGGCGGACAACGGCCTGCTCTGACAGAGGAACCGGCGCCACCGCGTCCGAACTGGCCTTCCATCCAGACCCGAGCGGGCGTCGAGCACCGGAGCGCAGACTGTCCGGTACGCCCCGAGGGTGACCCGACACATAAGGAGTGCGCGGTGACACCGGAGAAGACGAATCGCGAGCAGCGCCCCAAGGAACACACGGAGCGCCCGGGCCGCCGGCCCGGAGAAATCGGCAGCCTCGACGTGTGGGCCAGGTCCGCCCCGATCCGCCTCGCGGGTTACGAGGACGACCTCGCCGAGCCCCACATCCTGCCGAGCGTGGACTGACCCCGGGTCGGTCCCGTCGCGATCGCCGCCCGCGTGGGCGTGACAGACGCACGCCCACGCGGATCACAGAAGCCGCGGCCCGAACACCGCCCGCCGATCCGGCCCCCCGCACCTTTGACGCCGGCCGCCGGTCCGGCCACCGCGCATCACCTGCCGGGCGCCGGCCCCTCGCCCGGCTCCGCCACCGGTGCCGTCCGCCGCCACGGACTCAGCTCCTCCAACTCCCGCGCCAGTTCCAGCAGCACGGCCTCCGTGCCCGGCCGGCCCACCAGTTGAACGGCACAGGGGGCGCCCGAGGGCAGACCGCCGGCCGGCACGGACATCGCCGGCCAGCCCGTCAGGTTCCACGGCGGGGTGAAGGGCGAATACGCCGTGTCGGCCAGCACGTTGCGCAGCCAGCCGCGCTCGTGCCACGGCCCGGCCTGCGGGGAACGGCGGGCGAGGGCCGGGGTGAGCAGCACGTCGTACTCGGTGAAGAACGGCGTCAGCCGGGCGCGCAGCCGCTCGCGCGCCGCGCCGGTGCGGACCTGCCGGACGAACCGGCTGCCCACGGCCGCGTGCACCCGGGTCCGGCGGGCCAGCCGCGCCCGGTCCAGGCCCTGGGCGTCCACCGCCGTACCCGCCGTCCAGTGCTGGAGCGCGGTCACGCCGAGGGAGAGCGGATACGGCGGCTCGGCCCGCCGCACCTGGTGCCCAGCCCGGGCCAGCGCCCCGGCCGCCTGCCGGACCGCGGTCGTATACGGCCTGCTCACGCTGACCCCCGCGAGCGGACTGCGCAGGCCGACGGCGATCTTCAGGCGCGTCCCGTCCCGCGGCCGTTCGAACTCCGTGTCCGCGAGGACCCCCAGCATCAGTCGCAGGTCCTCGACCGTCGTGGCCAGCGGGCCGTTCTCCGACATGCCGAACCAGTCGCCGTCACCGATCCCCGCCGGCACCACCCCGTGCCCCGGCTTCAGCGTGACCAGACCGCAGTTCGCGGCCGGGATGCGCAGCGAGCCCATCCCGTCGTTGCCCAGCGCGAGGGGCACGAGCCCCGCGGCCACCGCCGCCGCGCTGCCCCCGGAGGAGCCGCCCGCCGTGCGGGAGGGGTCCCAGGGGTTGCGGGCGATGCCGTACGGGCCCTCCGTGGTGCCGAAGACGCACAGCTCGGGCACGTTCGTCAGCCCGACGACGATCGCGCCCGCCGCCCGCAGCCGGGCCACCGTCACATGGTCCTCGGCGGCCGGGACGTCCGGGGTGGCGGCGGAGCCGTTGCGGCACGACTCGCCGCGCACCGCGAGATTGTCCTTCACCGCCAACGGCACGCCCGCGAGCGGCAGTCCGGTCAGACCGGCGCGGGACGCCAGCTCGTCGGCCTCGGCGAGCGCCGCCTCCGCCCGGACCGTGCGGAACGCCCCGATCCGGCCGTCGAGCCGCTCGATCCGCGCGAGGTGCCCGGCCACCACCTCCCTCGGCGTCACCCGCTTCTCGCGGACGGCGGCGGCGATCTCGGTGGCACTCCGGCCGGCCCAGCTGCTCACGGGCACTCCTCGTTACTCATGGGTACGGAAGGCGGGCAGGGAGAACTGTGCCCGCTCACGCGGTCGCACGTCGAGAGGCCGTGCACCGTCATTGACTTCCACCGAAGATCCCGACAACGATGTCACGGCGCAGTCGTCACACAGGTACGTTCCGTCCCTCATGGAGGCCTCCGCTCGTGAACCCCACCAGACGCACGGTCCTGATCGCCGCCGGTGCCGCCGCCCTGACCCCCGCGCTGCCCGTGCTGTCCGCGCAGGCGGCCCCGCGAGCCGCCGCGGCGACCCCGCCGTACGCCTCCTACTGGTACCCGGACTCGCTGCCCGCCGGCAGCCCCGGCCCCGGCATCACCTGGCGCAGCCTGAAGAGCTGGCGCGCCGCCGACGACCCCGACCTCGCGTTCAACGCCGCCTCCATACCGCTCGCCGCCCGCTTCACCCCGACCCCGGCCAACACCACCGCCCGCTCCGGACAGGCCCGCGTCCAGGCCCTCGTCTCCTTCGGACCGACCTCCGCCAACCCCTCCCAGGGCTCGGCCACCGCCGACTACTACGCCCTGACCCACTGGGCGTACATCGACGAGCTGGTGTTCTGGGGCGGCTCGGCCGGCGAGGGCCTGATCCTCGCGCCGAACGCCCCCATCGTGGACGCGGCCCACCGGCACGGCGTCCCCGTCCTCGGGAACGTCTTCCTGCCCCCGGTGGCCTACGGCGGACAACTCCAGTGGACCCGGGACCTGGTCCAGAAGGACGCCACCGGTCACTACCCGCTCGCCGCGCAACTCGTCGCGGTCGCGGCGGCGTACGGCTTCGACGGCTGGTTCGTCAACGCCGAGACCAGCGGCGGCAACACCGCGCTGGGCACGGCCATGCTGGGCTTCCTCAAGGAGCTGAAGTCGCTCGCGGCGGCCAAGGGGCAGCGGGTGACCTGGTACGACGCGATGACCGTGAACGGCACGGTCAGCTGGCAGGGCGCCCTGAACAGCCAGAACCAGGCGTTCTTCCAGTCCGCCGACGACATGTTCGTGGACTTCAGGTGGAGCGCGGCCACGCTCGCCGCCTCCGGCACGCAGGCGGACGGACTGGGGCGCAGCCGCTACGAGTTGTGGGCGGGCGTCGACGTCGAGTCGAACGGGTCCGGTACGTCCGTGAACTGGGACGCGATCGTGCCGACCGGCAAGCCGCACGTCACCTCGATCGGCTTCTACCGGCCCGAGTGGACCCGCAACCACCTGCCCGCCGACCAGCGCGCCCCCGAGGACTTCCACGCGGCCGACGACCGGTTCTGGACCGGGCGGTCGCTGGACCCGTCGCGGCCCGACGCGAGCGATCCGTGGCGGGCGCCGGCGGTGTCCGTGGCGGACCGGTCGACGGTGACCTCGGTGCCGTTCGCGAGCGTGTTCAACACCGGGCACGGACTGCGGTGGTACGAGGAGGGGGCCGTCACCTCGGAGGCCCCCTGGAACCACCTCGGGCTCCAGGACCGGTTGCCGTCGCGGCGGTGGGCGGTCCGCACGGCGGGGGAGCGGCCGGCCGTGTCCTTCGACTTCACCGACGCCTGGCGGGGCGGGAGCAGTGTGCTGGTCGCCGGTGAACTGGATCAACCAGCGGTGGTGGACCTGTACGCGACCCGGCTGCCGATCGGTGTGAACACGGTTGTCGAGCTGACCTTCCGCGGCGAGTCCGGGGAGGTGAACGTCGAGCTGGCGGTGGCGACGGCCGAACCGAGCGCGCCGGGGGCGACACCGCCGTACACATATCTGGCTGTGAACTCGGTCAACAACGGAGTACGGGTTCGGTCGGTCAACGGCTGGCAGACCGTGACCGTACCGCTCACAGGTCTTGCCGGCACCGTCCGCGCGCTCGGCGTACGGCTCACCGCGACCGAGGGACCGGTCCGCTGGCGGCTGGGCGGCCTGGCCGTACGCGACAGCGTCACCGCACCCGCCGCCCCCTCCGGCGCCCGCGTCACCGCGGCGAACGGCGGCGACCTCCGCCTCGCCTGGACCGCCGCCCCCGGCGCTGTCCGCCACTACACCCTGCACCGCCTCCTCCCCGACGGCACCCGCCGCTTCCTCGGCGCCACCGGCCAGCTCGCCTACTTCGTCGCCGGCCAGCGGCCCGAACAAGGGGAGACGGCCGCACGGTTCGAACTGCGCGCGGTGGGGGAGCTGTACAACGCCTCGGCCGCGGTGACCGTGACCCACCCCTGGTAGGCGCCCGAACCCGGAACCGCGGGGAGTGGCGTCGGGGTCGTCAGGACTCCGCCCAAGGCCACGACGCCACCAGCGGGGCCGTCAACGAACACCCCTGGCCGACGGGCGGGCTAGGGTCTGTTGCGAAAGTGGATCTTGTTCGTTGATGATCACGTCCTGTGGGACGTGGGGAT
>NZ_BMVN01000048.1:0-55662 GCF_014650735.1 Streptomyces canarius | reverse complement strand
GCGACCGTGCTGGTCGCAGCCATCAACGAGTGGCTGTGACCAGCACTTTCACAACAGACCCTAGCCGCCGAGCTGGGCCCGTAGCCATTCCTCCACCTCGCCCACGTGGGCCGCTGCCGCCGCCCGGGCCGCTTCCGGGTCGTGGGCGGCGAGGGCGCGGTGGATGGCGGCGTGTTCGCGGCGGGTGCGGGCTAAGGCGCCCTCCTCCTGGTAGCCGCGCCAGACGCGGGCGCGGAAGGTGCGGGAGGACAGGCCGTCCAGGATGGCGGCCATGGTCTCGTTGCCGGCGGCGGACGCGATCTCGCGGTGGAAGGCGAGGTCGTGGACGAGGATCTCCTCGGGGTCGTCGGTGGCGTTCATGGCCGCCAGGTGCTTCTCCACGGCGGCCAGTTGGTCGGCGGTGATGCGCGCGGCGGCCAGCGCGGTCGCCGTCGACTCCAGGATCCGGCGCACCTCCAGGAGTTCCACCAGGCGCGGGCCCCGGGACAGGTCGGCGACCACCCCGAAGGTCTCCAGCAGGTCGCCGGCCTCCAGTGCGGTGACGTAGATGCCGGACCCGTGCCGTGCCTCCAGGACGCCCATGACCGTCAGGGCGCGGATCGCCTCCCGCATCGAGCTGCGCGAGATGCCCAGCTGAGCAGCGAGTTCCCGCTCGGTGGGCAGCCGCTGGCCCGGCTCCAGCCGGCCCTCGGCGATCATCGCCTTGATCTCCTCGATGGCGCGCTGGGTCACCGTGCCCTTCTGCGGGGCTGCCTCGTCCACGCCACTCCTCCAGTCACCGGGTGCGTCGCAGTCTAGCCAGCCGAGTGGTCCGACCACTATGCGTCGGCAGCCGGAATTTTCGCTGCAAGAGGGTGTTCCACCGGCCGAGTGGTCTGATAAGTATGCGGTCGTCTGCTCGAACCCCCTCGACGAGGAGCCGCGAGATGCCCGCCAGCACAGTGACCAAACGCAGCAGGTCCCGGATCACCGGCGCGGCGGCCCTGGCCGTCGGTGCCTCGCTCGTGCTCGCCGCCTGCGGCAGCACCAAGGACACGGCGAGCGCGGGAAGCGGCGGCACCGGCAAGGTCGGCGTGATCCTGCCGCTGCTGACCTCGCCGTTCTGGCAGTCGTACAACGACTACGTGCCCAAGATGGCCAAGTCCGAGGGCGTCGAGGTGCTGAAGACGGTCAACTCCAACAGCGACCCCTCGCAGCAGATCACCGACATCGACAACGAGCTCAACCAGGGCGTCAAGGGACTGGTCGTCGCCCCGCTGGACAGTGCCGCCATCCAGGCCGGACTCGACCAGGCCGAACGCAAGGGCGTGCCGGTCGTCGCCGTGGACGTCGCGCCCGACAAGGGCAAGGTCGCCATGGTGGTGCGTGCCGACAACGTCGCCTACGGCAAGAAGGCCTGCGACTACCTCGGGCAGCACGTGAGCAGCGGCAAGGTCGTGCAGATCATGGGCGACCTGGCCTCGGTCAACGGCCGCGACCGATCCGAGGCGTTCCGGTCCTGCGTGAAGGAGAAGTACCCCAGGCTCAAGGTGCTGGAGATCCCCGCCAAGTGGGAGTCCGACACCGCCGCCGCCAAGCTCGACACCCTCCTCAACGCCAACCCCGACATCAAGGGCATCTACCTCCAGGCGGGCGGTGTCTACCTCGCCCCGACCCTCCAGACCCTGAAGTCGAAGAACATGCTCAAGGCGGCCGGGCAGAAGGGGCACATCGCGATCGTCTCCAACGACGGCATCCCGCAGGAGTACGAGGCCATCCGCAAGGGCCAGATCGACGCGACCGTCTCCCAGCCGGCCGACGCCTACGCCAAGTACGGCCTGTACTACATCAAGGCGGCGATGGAGGGGAAGAAGTTCAAGCCCGGCCCGACCGACCACGACTCCACGATCGTCAAGCTGCCCAGCGGCATCCTGGAGGACCAGCTGCCCGCCCCGCTGGTCACCAAGGACAACGTCGACGACCCCAAGCTGTGGGGCAACACGGTCCGATGAGCCACGGTCCGATAAACCACGGTCCGCAGAGCCACGGTTCGATGAGCACCCCGCCCGTCGACGTCACACCGCTGGTCGAAGCCACGGACATCGTCAAGCGGTACGGTCCCACGGTCGCCCTCGCCGACGGCCGGCTCACCGTGCTGCCCGGCGAGTCCCACGCCCTCGTCGGCCGCAACGGCGCCGGCAAGTCCACCCTGGTGGCCATCCTCACCGGCCTCCAGGCCCCGGACGCGGGCACCGTCCGCTTCGACGGCGAGAGCGCGCCCCCGCTCGCCGACCGGGACGCCTGGCGCCGCAAGGTCGCCTGCGTGTACCAGAAGCCCACCGTCGTACCGGAACTGACGGTCGCGGAGAACCTCTTCCTCAACCGGCAGCCGCGGGCACGGGGGCTGATCAGCTGGCGCCGGCTGCGCACCGAGGCCGCCGACCTCCTCGCCACCTGGGACGTCCACGTCGACCCGGAGGCCCGTACCGCCGAACTCAAGGTCGAGGACCGCCAGATGGTGGAGATCGCCCGCGCGCTGAGCTTCGGTGCCCGGTTCATCGTGCTGGACGAACCCACCGCCCAGCTCGACAACCGGGAGATCGAGCGGCTGTTCAGCCGGATGCGGGCGCTCCAGGACTCCGGGGTGACCTTCCTGTTCATCTCGCACCACCTGCAAGAGGTCTACGAGGTCTGCCAGACGGTCACCGTACTGCGGGACGCCCGCTGGATCACGACGGCCCCCGTCGCCGAGCTGCCCAGGTCGGCCCTGGTGGAGGCCATGGCAGGGGAGTCGATCACCGAGCATGCGCGGTCGCGCGGCACGGTGACCGGCGCCGCCCCGGTCGTGCTCGACGTGCGCGGCCTGACCTCCACCGCGTACGACGGCATCGACCTCACCGTCCGCCGCGGTGAGGTCGTGGGACTCGCCGGGATCAGCGGCAGCGGCAAGATCGAGCTGGCCGAGACCCTCGCCGGACTGCACACCCCGGCCGGCGGATCGGCCCTGCTCGAAGGGGAGCCGCTGCCGTTCGGAGACGTGCGGGCGGCCCTGGACGCGGGCGTCGGCTGTGTGCCCCGCGACCGGCACGAGCAGGGCCTCGTCCCCGGCATGACCGTCGGCGACAACACCACCCTGAGCGTCCTGGACCGGCTCGGCCGCTTCGGTTTCGTCGGCACCGACCGCAGAAGCGGCTTCGCCACCGAGCTGATCGACCGCCTCGACATCCGCACCGAGGGCCCCGGACAGCCCGTCTCCGACCTGTCCGGCGGCAACGCGCAGAAGGTCGTCATGGCCCGCGCCCTGGCCTCCGACCCCCGCCTGCTCGTCCTGATCAACCCGACGGCGGGCGTCGACGTGAAGTCCAAGGAGTCCCTGCTGGCCCGCATGGACAGCGCCCGCGAGGACGGCACGGCCGTGCTCGTCGTCTCCGACGAACTCGACGACCTGCGGCGCTGCGACCGCGTCCTCGTCCTCTTCCACGGCCGCATCGTCGCCGAGCACCCGGCCGGCTGGCGCGACCACGAGCTGATCGCCTCCATCGAAGGAGTGGACCATGGCTGACACCAAGGCCCCGCCGCTCACCTCGCCCCGCCTGCCCGACCAGCGGGCCGCCCGGGCCGTACTGCTCCGCCGTGCCCGCGAACTGGCGCTGGTACCGGCCCTGTTGCTGCTCATGGTGCTGGGCGCGGTGGTCAACGACTCGTTCCTCACCGAACGGAACCTGATCTCGATCCTGGGCGCTTCGGCCGCCCTCGCCATGGTGGTGCTCGCCGAGTCGCTGGTGCTCATCACCGGCAAGTTCGACCTGTCCCTGGAGTCGGTCGTCGGCATCGCGCCCGCCGTCGGGGCGCTCCTCGTCCTGCCCTCGGCGCAGGCCGGCTGGGGCACCGGGTTCCCGGCGCCGGTCGCCCTGCTGGCGATCCTCGTCGTGGGCGCGGCCGTCGGCGCCTTCAACGGCGTCCTGGTCGTGAAGTTCAAGCTCAACGCGTTCATCGTGACCCTCGCGATGCTCATCGTGCTGCGCGGGCTGCTGGTCGGCGCCACCAAGGGCAAGACCCTGTTCGGCATGCCCGACAGCTTCTCCTCGCTGGCCACCACCACCTTCCTCAACGTCCCGATGTCGGTGTGGCTGGCCGCCGTCGCCTTCGCCGTCACCGGAGGCGTGCTGAAGTACCACCGGGTCGGCCGCGCGCTGTACGCCATCGGCGGCAACGCGGAAGCCGCCCGTGCCGCGGGCATCCGCGTGGAGCGCGTGATGCTCGGGGTGTTCGTCGTCGCCGGTGTCCTCGCCTCCGTCGGCGGCATCATGCAGACCGGCTACGTCGGCGCGATCAGCGCCAACCAGGGCCAGAACATGATCTTCACCGTGTTCGCGGCGGCGGTGATCGGCGGCATCAGCCTGGACGGCGGCAAGGGCACCATGTTCGGCGCCCTGACCGGCGTCCTCCTCCTGGGCGTCGTGCAGAACCTGCTCACCCTCGCCCAGGTGCCGTCGTTCTGGATCCAGGCCATCTACGGCGGGATCATCCTCGTCGCCCTGATGATCGCCCGTGTCACCACGGGCCGCGCCCAGGACTGATGGTCCGTCACCTTCCCCCGGCAGAAAGGACATCCGTGTCCGACGCTCCCGCCCGCGTCATCGCGGTCGACACCCACGACATCCGCTTCCCCACCTCGCGCGAGCTGGACGGCTCCGACGCGATGAACCCGGACCCCGACTACTCGGCGGCCTACGTCGTCCTGCGCACCGACGCCGCCGACGGCCTGGAGGGACACGGATTCACCTTCACCATCGGGCGGGGCAACGACGTCCAGGTCGCCGCGATCGACGCGCTGCGGGGCCATGTGCTGGGCCGCGACGTCGAGGAACTGTGCGCCGACCCCGGCTCGCTCTTCCGGGACCTGATCGCCGACAGCCAGCTGCGCTGGCTCGGCCCCGAGAAGGGCGTGATGCACATGGCGATCGGGGCCGTCGTCAACGCCGCCTGGGACCTCGCCGCCCGGCGGGCCGGCAAGCCCCTGTGGCAGCTGCTCGCCGACGCCGAGCCCGAGTGGCTGGTCCGGCAGATCGACTTCCGCTACATCACCGACGCCCTCACCCCCGAGGAGGCCCTCGACCTGCTCAGGCGCGGCCGGGCGGGAGCCGAGGAGCGCCGGGCCCGGCTCCTGGAGCGCGGCTTCCCCGCCTACACCACCTCCCCGGGCTGGCTCGGCTACGACGACGACAAGCTCGGCCGGCTCGCCACCCAGGCCGTCGCCGACGGCTTCCGGCAGATCAAGCTGAAGGTCGGCGCCGACCTCGACGACGACATCCGCCGCTGCCGGGTGGCCCGCGCCGTCGTCGGACCGGAGATCCGCCTGGCGATCGACGCCAACCAGCGCTGGAACGTGGACGAGGCGATCCGCTGGACCAACGCCCTGGCCGAGTTCGGCCCGTACTGGATCGAGGAGCCCACCAGCCCCGACGACGTCCTCGGCCACGCCGCCATCCGCCGCGCGGTCGGCCCCGTGAAGGTCGCCACCGGCGAACACGTGCAGAACCGCGTCGTGTTCAAGCAGATGCTCCAGGCCGGCGCCCTCGACATCGTGCAGATCGACGCGGCCCGCGTCGGCGGGGTCAACGAGAACCTCGCCATCCTGCTCCTCGCCGCCAAGTTCGGCGTCCCCGTCTGCCCGCACGCCGGCGGCGTCGGCCTGTGCGAACTCGTCCAGCACCTGTCGATGTTCGACTACCTGGCCGTCTCCGGCAGCACCGAGGACCGGGTCATCGAGTACGTCGACCACCTCCACGAGCACTTCGTCACCCCGGTCGTCATCCGCGACGGCCACTACACGGCACCCACCGCGCCCGGCTTCTCCGCCGCGATGCGCCCGGAGTCCCTCGCGCGGTACACGTTCCCCGGCGGCACCTACTGGGCCGCCGACCCCGACACCCAGAAGGGACAGGCCGCATGAGCGACTTCGCGGGACTGAGGGCCCTGGTGACCGGCGGAGCGTCCGGCATCGGCCGCGCCACCGCCGACCTCCTCGCCGCCCGCGGCGCCCAGGTCGCGGTCCTCGACCTGGACCCGTCCGCGGTCGAGAAGCCCCTCATCGGGCTGCGCGCCGACGTCACCGACGACGCCTCGGTGCGTACGGCCGTCCAGGACGCCGCCGAGGCACTGGGCGGGCTGGACATCCTGGTGAACAACGCGGGCATCGGCGCCCAGGGCACCGTCGAGGACAACGACGACGCCGAGTGGCGGCACGTCTTCGACGTCAACGTCCTCGGCATGGTCCGCACCGCCCGCGCCTGCCTGCCGTACCTGCGCCGCACCGCCACTGCCCGTCCGGGCACCGCGGCGATCGTCAACACCTGCTCCATCGCGGCCACCGCCGGCCTGCCGCAGCGCGCCCTGTACAGCGCGACCAAGGGCGCCGTGTACTCCCTGACCCTCGCCATGGCCGCCGACCACGTCCGCGAGGGCATCCGCGTCAACTGCGTCAACCCCGGTACGGCGGACACCCCGTGGATCGGCCGGCTGCTGGACGCGGCCGGGGACCCGGCCGCCGAACGCGCCGCCCTGGAGGCCAGGCAGCCCACCGGGCGGCTGGTCTCCGCCGCCGAAGTCGCGGGCGCCATCGCCTACCTGGCGAGCCCCCTCTCCGGCGCCACCACCGGCACCGCCCTCGCCGTCGACGGCGGCATGCAGGGACTCAGGCTGCGTCCGGCGGCGGACCGGTGACCCGCCTGGGCCGCGGCGGCGCCGAGGTCACCTCCCTGGGCCTCGGCGCCGCCGCCCTCGGCAACCTGTACACCCCGGTCGGCGACGAGCAGGCGCACGCGGCCGTGCGGGCGGCCTGGGAGCGCGGCATCCGCTACTTCGACACCGCCCCCCACTACGGCCTCGGCCTGTCCGAACGCCGCCTGGGCGCGGCCCTGCGGGAGTACGACCGCGCCGACTACACGGTCTCCACCAAGGTCGGCCGCCGCCTGGAGCCGGCCGACGGCACCGGCGACGACCTGGCCAACGGCTTCGCCGTACCCGCCGCCCACCGCCGCGTCTGGGACTTCACCGCCGACGGCGTCCGCCGCACCCTGGAGGCGAGCCTGCAACGCCTCGGCCTCGACCGGGTCGACATCGTCTACCTCCACGACCCCGACGACCACGCCGAAGCGGCCTTCCGCGAGGGCTACCCGGCGCTGGAGAAGCTCCGCGCCGAGGGCGTGGTGGGCGCCATCGGGGCGGGCATGAACCAGGCGGAGATGCTGGCCCGGTTCGTCCGTGACACGGACGTCGACGTGGTGCTCTGCGCGGGCCGGTACACCCTCCTCGACCAGAGCGCGGCCACCGAGCTGCTGCCCGAGGCCGTACGACGGGGCGTGTCCGTGGTCATCGGCGGCGCCTTCAACTCCGGCCTGCTGGCGGACCCGGCCCGCCACCCGACGTACAACTACGCCCAGGCGCCCCGGGAGTTGCTGGACCGGGCGCTGCGGATCCAGGCGGTCGCCGAGCGCCACGGCACCACCCTGCGCGCCGCCGCCCTGGCCTTCTGCTCCGCCCACCCGGCCGTGGCGAGCGTCCTGGCCGGCGCCCGCTCGGCGGCCGAAGTCCACGACTGCGCCGACCAGTTCGCGAGACCGGTGCCGGACGCCTTCTGGCGGGAACTGCGCGCGACCGGCCTGCTGCCCCCGGAGGCACCGTCATGAGGGTCGCCCTGCACACCAAGGTCCGCGCGGACCGGATCGAGGAGTACGAGGCCGCCCACCGCGCGGTCCCGCAGGACCTCACCGACGCCATCCGCGCCGCGGGGGCCACCTCCTGGACCATCTGGCGGTCGGGGACCGACCTCTTCCACGTCCTGGAGTGCGCCGACTACGCCCGTCTGCTCGCCGAGCTGGAACGGCTCCCGGTCAACGCGGCCTGGCAGACCCGGATGGCGGACCTGCTGGACGTGGCGCACGACTACTCGCCCGAGGGCACGGCCGCCACCCTGCCCGTCGTATGGGAGCTGCCATGAGCGTCGACGCCCACCACCACGTCTGGGACCTGACCGTCCGCGACCAGGACTGGATCCGGGGACCCGAACTCCAGCCGCTGCGCCGGAACTTCACCGTCGCCGACCTGGAACCCGAGGCCCGAGCCGCCGGGGTCGACCGGACCGTCCTCGTCCAGACGGTCACCGTGCCCGAGGAGACCCCCGAGTTCCTCGCCCTCGCCGCCGCCCACGACCTGATCGCCGGGGTCGTCGGCTGGACCGACCTCACCCGCCCCGGCGTCGCCGACGAGCTGGCCCGGCTGCGCGCGCTCCCCGGCGGCTCCTACCTGAAGGGCATCCGGCACCAGGTGCAGGGCGAACCCGACCCCGAGTGGCTGCTGCGGCCCGACGTCCTGCGCGGCCTGGCCGCCGTGGCCGACGCCGGCCTGGTCTACGACCTGGTGGTCCAGCCCCACCAGCTCCCGGCCTGCGCGGCGGCGGCCAGGTCCCTGCCACAGCTCACCTTCGTCCTCGACCACCTGGGCAAGCCGCCCATCGCCTCCGGGGACCGCGCGTCCTGGGCCGCCGCCCTGCGCGCCCTCGCCGCCCTCCCCAACACCGTCGCCAAACTCTCCGGCCTGGTCACCGAGGCCGGCCCGGACACCCGGAACCCCGCCGGTCTGCGCCCGTACGTCGACACCGCCCTGGACGCCTTCGGCCCCGCCCGGCTGATGACCGGCTCCGACTGGCCGGTGTGCACCCTGGCCATGAGCTACACCGACGTCCACGCGCTCACCCGGGAGGTGACGGCCGGGCTCGGCGAGGCGGAGCGCACGGCGCTGTTCGAGACCACCGCGACCCGCGTCTACGACCTCTGAACCGCGCCCGCGAGCCGTGTCGGCGGCAGGTACTCCCGCACGAACGTCCGCTCCCAGCACGCCCCCGTCTCCCGCAGCTCCGCCCAGGTCGTGTACCGGTACCGGAACAGCCGGGCCCGGACGTAGCGCGGCGGGGTGTCCGGCGGGAACGGGGAGCGGCGCAGCAGCCGCAGCGTGTCCCGGTCGTTCTCCAGCAGGCGTTCCACCAGGCCGCCGAACCACTCCCCGGCATAGGCCGGCGACAGCGCCGCGAACCACATCAGCCAGTCCAGGCGCAGGTGGTAGGGGGCGAACTGGCGCGGCCAGCGGCGGGGATCGCCGGGCTTGCCCTTGAAGGCGTACTCCCGCCAGTCCGAGTCCGGGTGCGGGGTGTCGTCCAGCGTGCCCTCGACCACCACCTCGTAGCGGACCCGGCTGACGCTGCCGAACGCACCGTAGGTGTTCACCAGGTGCAGCGGGTCGAAGGAGCGGTTCATCACCTGGCGGCGGGAGACCATGTTCACCACCGGGCGGTGGCTCAGGAAGAGCAACAGCGCGCCGACCGCGAGCACCAGCACCTCGTACCACAGCGGTGCCGGGGGCACCGACGGCGCGGTCGCCGGCAGCCGGAGCGCGGACAGCGCCAGCACGATGGTGATCCAGTTCAGCCAGGAGAAGTTGCCGGAGAGCACCAGCCACAGCTGGGTGACGATCATCAGCGCGGCGGCGGCCGAGGCGATCGGCTGCGGGGTGAACAGCAGGACCGGTACGACGAGCTGGGTGACGTGGTTGGCGGCCACCTCCACCCGGTGCAGCGGCTTCGGCAGACGGTGGAAGAACCAGCTCAGCGGGCCCGGCATCGGCTGGGTCTCGTGGTGGTAGTCCAGACAGGTCAGCCGCCGCCAGCAGGCGTCGCCCCGCATCTTGATCAGCCCGGCGCCGAACTCCACCCGGAACAGGATCCAGCGCAGCAGGAACAGCACGACGACCGGCGGCGCCACCTCGCCGTTGCCGAGGAACGCGGCCAGGAAACCCGTCTCCAGCAGCAGCGACTCCCAGCCGAACGCGTACCACGTCTGGCCCACGTTGACGATGGACAGGTACAGCGCCCACGGCACCAGCCACAGCAGGATCCCGGCCCACAGCGGCAGCAGCGAGTCCGCCCCGGCCAGCAGGGCCGCCGACACCGCGCAGCCCGTCCAGGCACAGGCCGCGAAGAAGCCGTCGGAGTAGTGCAGGTGGAACAGGCTCGGGGCGTGCCGGAACCGCACCCGGGTCAGATGGCGGGGGATCGGCAGCATCCCGCGCTCGCCCAGCAGGGCCCGGAACTGGAGGGCCGCCGTCAGGAACGCGACCAGGTACACGGCGGCCAGGGCCCGCTGGAAGACCAGCCGGCTCAGCCAGTAGTCGGGTGCGGTGAACCAGTCCACGGCTGTGCGCGCCCTCCTGTGCGGCGAACCCGGCGCCGCTGTCGTCACGGCGTTCCCCGAGTTGCCAGCCAAACCTGAGCGATGCCAACAATAGGGCGTAATCACCCACAGTGATGCGGAGTGTGCGGTGCGGATACCCACCCGATCCATCGTCGCGGCCTGGGCGCTCTCGGTGGCGCTCCTCGCCGCGGGCTGCGCGGGCGCCGGTGTCAAGCAGACCAAGGCCGGTGAACTGGTCGTCCTGGAGGCCGCCACCGACCGGGGGCCCGACCCCTTCACCGACCCCACGGACACCGGAACCCCCCGGCCGGAGTCCCCCCGGGGCACCGCCAGGGTCCCGCCCGGCGAAGTCGAGGCACCCCTGCGCGCGGCCCGTACCGTGTCCGGTGCCACGCCCGGCCTGTACCGGGGCACCCCGCACGTCGCCGCCTGTGACGTCGAGCGGCACATCGGCCGGCTGGTGGCGGACGAGGCCAAGGCCGACGCCTTCGCGCAGGCGGCCGGCGTCACCCGGTCGGCGCTCCCCGGCTATCTGCGCGGCCTGACCCCGGTCGTCCTGGGCGGTGACACCCGTGTCACCAACCACGCCTACCGCGACGGCCGGGCGGCCCGCTACCAGGCCGTGCTCCAGGCCGGCACCGCCGTCCTCGTCGACGACCGGGGCCTGCCCCGGGTGCGCTGCGCCTGCGGCAACCCGCTCAAGCCGCCCGCGCCGACCCGCGGCGGTGCCGGGGCCCGCGGTACCCCCTGGGCCGGCTACCAGCCGAACCAGGTGATCGTGGTGGCCCCGGCGCCCCGGGCCGTCACCAGCATCACGATCATGGACGCCGCGACCCGTACCTGGATCGAGCGCCGGGTCGGCCCCGACGTCCGCCGGGACCGGATCGTGGCCCCGCCCGCGAGTGCCGCCGCCAGCCCGGTCCCGTCCGGTCCGGCGGACGCGGGACCCTCGGTCACCGGGCGGCCCAGCCCGCGCGAGAGCGGCCCGGCCGCGTCGACGTCCCCGTCCGGTACACCGCCGTCCCCGTCCGGCTCAGCGGTGCCGGACGGCCGGGGCGATCGCCCGGACGGTGCCAGCGGGCTCGCGGACCGGAACACCGGGACGACGGCGCAGGAGCCGCCGCCCGCCGAGGACGCCCCCGATCCCGATCCCGTTCCCGATCCGGCCCGCGATCTCTCCCTCGACCTCTCCGTGGACCCCTCGGACCCGGGTGCCTCCGATCCGGACGGCCTTGTTCCGAGGGCCCCCGATCCGGGCGCCGCCGATTCGGGCACCTCCGCTCCGGACGCCTCTGCTCCAGGCGACTCAGAGCTGACCCTCACCGCCCCGGACACCTCCGCCGGCACCAGCCCGTCCACCCTTCCCGAGATCCCCGGCCTCCCCGACGGCGGCGGCCCGATCCCGGACGCCCCGCCCGCCGCCCGGTCCGGCACGGCGCCCGGCACCGCCCCCGCCCGCCCCTCGGACGAGCCCGGCGGCTGAGCACGGGCCCGGTGCCCGCCGGGCCCGTCGCCGATCAAGTCGAAGAATCGGCCGGTTCCTGGCAAGGTGGCCCCATGGCCGATCGGGGAGCGAGCGCCCCGTCACTCCCGGAGGACTGGCCCGCACACCCGGACCCGATCCTCGCGCTCAACCGCATGGGCAGCTTCGACTGGGACCTGGACGCCGGTCTGTTCCACATGGACGCCCAGGCCCTCGCGGTGTTCGACCTGCTGCCCGAGGAGTACGACGGGCGCCCGCAGACCCTGGCCGTCCGGGTGCCGCCGCCGGAGGCCGCCCGGCTCGACTCGGTGGTCGCCCGCGCGATCAAGGACGGCAGCGAGAACTACGGCGCCTACTTCCGCATCCGCTGCCGTGACGGCGCCATGCGCTGGACGCACACGCAGGGCTACATCCGGCGCGACGGCACGGGCCGTCCGCGCCGGGTCGTCGGCATCGTCCGCGACGCCACCGAGGAACTCGCCGACAGCGCGGCCCGCAGCCTCCGGGCCGCCCAGGACGAGGCGTTCCGGCAGCAGACCAGCGTCGTCCAGGTCACCTCCGCCGCGCTCGCCCACGCCCGCAGCGTCCAGGACGTCATCGACGTCCTCAAGGACACCCACGGCATCCGTCACCTCGGCGCGGCCAGCCTGGTGATGGGCCTGGTGGAGGCGGGCCGGATCCGGCTGGTGGCCGAGGGACCCGTGGGCGCCTCCGTCCCCGGGACCCGCATCACCCGGATCGACGAGCCGTACCCGATGAGCGAGGTCGTCCGCACGCTCGGCCCCCGGTTCATCGAATCGCCCGAGGAGTTCGCCGAGGGCTACCCGATCCTCTGGCCGCACCTCACCGACCTGCACATCACCTCGGCCGCCTACCTGCCCCTGATCGCCCAGGCCCGCCCGATCGGCGCGATGGGCCTGCTCTACGACGACCGGCGCGGCTTCTCCGCCGAGGAGCGCGCCGTCCTCGTCGCGCTGGGCAGCAGCATCGCCCAGAGCCTCATGCGGGCCATGCTCTACGAACAGGAGAAGGACCTCGCCCAGGGCCTCCAGCAGGCCATGCTGCCCCGCACCATCCCCGGCGTCCCCGGCGCCGATGTCGCGGTCCGCTACCGCTCGGCGGCGCTGGGCCGGGACATCGGCGGCGACTGGTACGACCTCATCCCGCTGCCCGGAGACCGGGTCGGCGCGGTCATCGGGGACGTCCAGGGCCACGACACGCACGCGGCGGCCGTCATGGGCCAGCTGCGCATCGTGCTGCGCGCCTACGCCGCCGAGGGCCACCCCCCGGCCACCGTGATGGCCCGCGCCTCCGTCTTCCTGCACGAACTGGACACCGACCGCTTCGCCACCTGCCTGTACGCCGAGGCGGACCTGTCCACCGGAGTCGTCCAGGTGGTCCGCGCCGGGCACATCGACCCACTGGTGCGGCACGGTGACGGCAGCTGTGCCCGGGTCGGCGTCGAGGGCGGGCTGCCGCTCGGCCTGTCCGCCGAGTTCGGGCGGCTGGAGTATCCCGTCGCCACCCTCGAACTCGATCCCGGCCACACCCTGCTGCTGTGCACCGACGGGCTGGTCGAACAGCCCGGCGCCGATCTGGACGACGGCATGCGCGGCCTGGTGGACCTCGTCCGCGACGGCCCCCGCGAGGTGTGCGACCTCGCCGACCGGCTGATCCGGCTCGCCGAGGAGCGGGGCGGCGACGACGACGTGGCGCTGCTCCTGCTGCGGCGCCGCGGCCGGGAGGTCACGTGGGCCGGCGGCCGGCTCCGGCAGCAGGTGGCGCCCGGCGACCCCGAGGCCCTCACCCGGGCCAGGCACATGATCCGGGCCGCGGTCCGCGCCTGGGGCGCCCACGGCCTCGCCGACGAGATCGAGCTGGTCGCCGGCGAGCTGATCACCAACGCGCTGATGCACACCGAGGGCTGCGCGACCGTCACCCTGCGGGCCCTGGACGGCGGCGACCGCAGGCTGCGCGTCGAGGTCGAGGACGGCTCCAGTGCCCTGCCACGGCGCCGCGACGCGGGGGAGGTCGGTGTCTCCGGGCGCGGCCTGGTCCTCGTGGAACGGCTCTCCGACAGCTGGGGCGTCCAGGCGCGGGGCGGCGGCAAGGCGGTGTGGTGCGAGTTCCGGGTGCCCCGGCCACCGGTCCGGGCGTGACGGCAGGGGCGTTGTCGGTGCCGGATGGCACTCTGGACGTATGCCCGAACTGCCCGAGGTAGCAGCGCTGACGGACTTCCTCACCGAGCACCTGGTCGGACGGCGGATGGTGCGGGTGCTGCCCGTGGCCATCAGCGTCCTGAAGACGTACGACCCCCCGGTCACGGCCGTCGAGGGAGCCGAGGTGACGGCCGTGCGCCGGCACGGCAAGTTCCTGGACGTCGAGACGGACGGCGGGCTGCACCTGGTGGCCCATCTGGCCCGCGCGGGCTGGCTCCAGTGGAAGGACCGGCTGCCGGACGGCCCGCCGAAGCCCGGGAAGGGCCCGCTGGCGCTGCGCGTGGCCCTGGAGACCGGCGAGGGCTTCGACCTGACCGAGGCCGGCACGCAGAAGCGCCTCGCCGTGTACGTCGTCCGCGACCCGGAAGAGGTGCCCGGCATCGCCCGCCTCGGCCCGGATCCGCTCGCCGGCGACTTCGACGAGGACCGCTTCGCCGCCCTGCTCCAGGGCGAACGGCGGCAGCTCAAGGGTGCCCTGCGCGACCAGTCGCTGATCGCGGGCGTCGGCAACGCCTACAGCGACGAAATCCTGCACGCCGCGAAGATGTCCCCGTTCAAGCTGGCCGCCTCCCTCACCCCGGAGGAGACCCACCGGCTCTACGAGGCGCTGCGCGACACGCTCACCGAGGCGGTCGAGCGCGCCCGGGGCGTCGCCGCCGGGCGGCTGAAGGCGGAGAAGAAGAGCGGCCTGCGCGTCCACGGCCGCACCGGCGAGGCCTGCCCGGTGTGCGGCGACACCATCCGCGAGGTCTCCTTCAGCGACTCCTCGCTCCAGTACTGCCCCACCTGCCAGACGGGCGGCAAGCCCCTGGCCGACCGCCGGCTGTCCCGCCTGCTGAAATGAGCCCGGGGCCCGGCTGAGGCTGTTGTGCCGGCGGGGTGTGGGTGGTGCCGAGGAGCACGGTCACGTCCCGGTGCGGTCACCGTGCCCGCACCGTGACCAGCCGTTTCCCGTCCGTCGTGCGGATCTCGAACCGGGCGATCTGCTCCGGACGCATCGCGGTGGCGCCCATCGCGGTGGTGGGCCGGGTGCCGTCGCCCGTGTTGGTCCAGCCGGCGACGACCTGTTCCGTGCCGTCGCGGCCGACCGCGACCAGCCGGCAGGTGTGCGCTCCGGAGCCGTCCTTGACCTCCAGCCGCAGATCGCTGCCGAAGTCCTCCTCCGCCGAGGTGACCCGCGCCCACACCCCGGTGTCCGGGTCGGTCGCCGCGGCGACCTGTGCGGCCGGGTCCGTGTGGCCGGCGAACGCCACGATCCCGGGACCGGCCACGGCCAGCACCACGGAGGCGGCCAGGCCGTACAGCGCCCGGCGGCGCCGCGTCCGCCGCAGGCGGGCCGGTTCGCGGAGCAGCCGGTCCAGCAGCCGGGGACCGGGCTGTGCCATGGGGTGCACGAAGCGCGGCGTGGCCCGGCGGTACAGCATCAACTGCCGGGTCGTGGCCCCGAATCCGGTCACCTGCGCCGCGCACCGAGGGCACTCCATGAGGTGGTCCTCGAAGCGGAAGGCCTCCGCCTCGTCCAGCACGCCGAGCGCGTACGCGCCGACGTCGCGATGCCTTTCCAGGGACCTCATGCCGAATCCTCGTGCCGAAGGGTGGGGGAGGGTTACTCCTTGCTCCCACCCGTACGCAGCCGACCGCCGAATCACTCAAGCCACGCGCAGAATCGCGGACGAGGGATTCGGAGCGGTCCGGCCCGCGGATTGGTGTGAATTCCGGAAGGTTCAGAAGAGGTGGATCGCGAGGTGCCCGAGGGGCAGCCCGAGCCGCCAGGCCGGGGTCCACACCTTCGGCCCGTCGTCCTCCCCGGACACCGTCCCGCCGCCGGGCACGGCGTCCAGGTCCGGCGCGAGCAGTTCGGTCTCCTCCAGCCAGCGCCAGGCGTCCGCCGCCAGGGCCAGGTCGGGGCCGGGCGCCCCGGAGCCGGCCGCCCGCTCGGTCAGCTCGGCCAGGCGCTCGCGCACCCAGTCCTGCCACGGCTGGTCGTAGGCGGTCAGCGACAGCCAGTTCTCCAGCTGGGAGATCACCCGGATGCCGGACAGCTCCCCGTCGGTGTCGGACAGGAAGACGGTCAGCGCCAGCGCGTCCCGGCCGGCCCGGAACTCGAAGGACGTCGGTGGCATCAGATCGCCGGTGCGCAGCAGCTCGTCGGCGATGTACTCGGCGTACAACCAGGCCATCGGAACGACCAGTTCACCGCCGTCGGCGCCGTCCGTGCTCTCGTGCCCTCTGTGCAGCATCCCTTCCTGCCTTCCTCCGGTGCGTGCGCGTCGCCCGAGCCCCGTCGGGACCGCGGCCCCGGTGCCCGCGAGAACGCGGATGAGGACAGCCCATGCCCGAACGGGGGCCGCAGCAAGGCGCTTTACCGAGGTTTGACCCGGCTCCCGGTTTCACCGCAGGTCGGTCGCGTAACCCGGAAGGCCCCGGCGCAGGGCGCGCAACGCGTAGTACGCGCGGGATTTCACGGTACCGGGTGGAATCCCCAGGGTCTGCGCCGCTTCCGCCACACTGGCCCCGCGGAAATACACGAGTACCAGCACGTCACGGTGTTCCGGCGTGAGTGTCTTCACAGCCTCCCGGACGTCGAGCATCGCGGCGGCCCGTTCGGCGTGGTCCGCGGTCACCCGCGCGTTCTCGGGGACCTCGTCGCCGATCTCGGGCGGTCGCGCCTGCCGGGCCCGCCGGGCGTCGATCGCGAGCCGCCGGGCCACGGTGAGCAGCCAGGGCCGTACGGAGTCGTAGCCGTCGGCGTGCAGTGCCTCCGGATGCTGCCAGGCGCGCACCAGGGTCTCCTGGACGAGGTCCTCGGCGCGCTGCCGGTCTCCGTCGCAGAGCCTGAACAGCAGGGCGAACAGGGGTCCGCCGTGCTCGCGCTGGAGCGCGGCCAGCTCGTGCTCGGCGGTCGTCGTCCCGGGGGTGAGTGAGGTTCCGGCCGTCATGGCCGTATGGCAGCGCAGGGCGCGGCCGGCGGACAGGGGGCGGACCCGGTTGTGCGACGGACGGTCGAACGCGTCGATGAACGGTCGGACGAGCGGTACGCCGGGGCCCCGGCGAGCCGTGCGTCAGGACCCGGACGAGCGGTACGCCAGGGCCCCGGACGGGCTAAGGACGACTCCCGGGCTGTTTATCCGACTCGTCAGATTCATACCCATATGCCCGTGACGGCTTCGTCTGTATATACGACAATCTTGGGGTGAGTTGATGATCGGACGCAGACAGCAGGTGGCCCTGGTCCTGACCGCCGTCCTCGCGGCCGGAGCCGCCTGCCAGAACCAGAACCGGGAGTCCGGCGCGGAGGGACGTTCCGCGCCCGCCGCCGCGGACGGCTTCACCCTCGTCGCCTCCGGAGACGTGCTGCCGCACACCTCCGTCATCGAGCGCGCCTCCTTCGACGCCGGCGGCAGCGGCCACGACTTCCGCCCGATGCTCGCCGGCGTCAAACCGGTCGTCGCCGGCGCCGATCTGGCGCTGTGTCACATGGAGACCGTCTACGGCGCCGACGGCGACTACGCCGGCTACCCCGACTTCAAGTCCCCGCCGCAGATCGCCCAGGCCCTCGCCGCCACCGGCTACGACGGCTGCTCCACCGCCTCCAACCACGCCCTGGACGACGGCGCCACCGGCATCCGGCGCACCCTCGACGCCATGGACCGGGCCGGCCTCCGGCACGCCGGGACCGCCCGCACCGAGGCCGAGGCCCGCTCGCTCACGCTCCTGCGGACGGGCTCGGCCAAGGTCGCCCACCTGTCGTACACCTTCGGCACCAACGGCAACGCGCTGCCGCCCGGACAGCCCTGGGCCGTCGACCTGATCGACGCCGACCGGATGATCGCCGACGCCCGCGCGGCCCGCCGGGCCGGCGCGGACGTCGTCGTGCTCTCCGTGCACTGGGGCACCGAATGGCAGGACGAGCCCGACCGGCAGCAGCTCACCCTCGCCCAGCGGCTCACCTCCTCGGCCACGGCCGGCCGCCCGGACATCGACCTGATCCTCGGCACCCACGCCCACGTCCCGCAGGCGTACGAGAAGGTCAACGGCACCTGGGTGGTCTACGGGATGGGCGACCAGATCGCCGGCGAGATGTACAACGGCGAGGGCGCCCAGGACCCGCGCGGCAACGAGTCCACCCTCGGCCGCTTCACCTTCGCCCCGCCCGCCCGGCCGGGAGAGCCCTGGCGGGTCACCAAGGCCGAGTTCGTCCCGCAGCTGTACGACCTCGACGCCGGCCGGGTCGTCGACCTCAACAAGGCCATCGCCGAGGGCGCGGAGCTGGAGGGCGTGCGGGACCGGATCAAGGACGTGGTGCTCAGCCGGGGCGCCGGGCAGGACGGCCTGGTCATGGCCGAGTGACTACGGGGCCGGCCGCTCCGCCAGCACCGAGCGGCGGTAGGAGTAGCCGAAGTAGATACCGCAGCCGATCACGAACCACACCGCGAACCGCACCCAGGTCTGCCACTGGAGGAACGTGATCAGCCAGATCGAGAAGACGACCCCCAGCGCGGGCACGACGGGCATCCCCGGCGTCCGGAAGGTGCGCCGAAGCTCCGGCTGCCGGTAGCGCAGCACGATCACCGCGGTGCACACCACCACGAACGCCAGCAGGATGCCGATGTTGGTCAGCTCGGCCGCCTCGCCGATCGGTACGAACCCGGCGATGACGGCCGAGGCCAGCCCCACGATCCAGGTCACCCGGGTCGGCACGTGCCGCGTCGGGTGCGTCTTCGCGAACCACCGGGGCAGCAGTCCGTCCCGGGACATCGAGAACCACACCCGGGTCACGCCCAGCATGAACGTGAACATGACCGTGAGGATGCCGATGATCGCCCCGACCGCGATCACGTCGGCCAGCGCGTCCAGCCCCACCGACTTGAACGCCGTGGAGAAGCCGCTCTCCTTGTCGATGTCCTTGTAGTTCTGCATGCCCGTCAGCACCAGACAGGCCGCCACGTACAGCACCATGGAGATCACCAGCGAGTAGATGATCGCCTTCGGCATGTGCCGCTGGGCGTCCTTCGACTCCTCGGCCGCCGTCGACATCGCGTCGTAGCCGAACACGGCGAAGAACACCGTCGCGGCGCCGGTGAACGCCCCGCTGATGCCGAACGGGAAGAACGGGTGGTAGTTGCGCGTGTTGATGTGGAAGACGCCCACCCCGATCACCAGCAGCACCACCAGCACCTTCAGCGCGACCACGAACGTCTCGAAACGGGCCGCGCTGCGGATGCCCTGGTTCAGCAGCCAGGCGATCAGCAGGCAGAGCAGGGCCGCGAACAGGTCGACCCGGTGCCCGGCCCCGGTGCCGGGCGCGCCCAGCATCCACCGCGGCAGGCCGGCGCCCATCTGCTCGACCAGGAAGCTGAAGTAGCCGGAGATGCCGATGGCCACCACGGCCACGATCGCGGTGTACTCCAGCAGCAGGTCCCAGCCGATGAACCAGCCCGCGAACTCGCCGAGCACCGCGTAACCGTAGGTGTAGGCCGACCCCGCCTTCGGGATCAGCCCCGCGAACTCGGCGTACGACAGCGCCGCGCACGCGCTCGCGGCACCGGCGATCAGGAACGACACCAGCACCGCGGGCCCGGCCGTGCCGTTCGCCACCGTTCCGGCCAGCGTGAAGATGCCCGCGCCGATGATGCCGCCCACACCGATCGCGGTGAGCTGCCAGAGTCCCAGCGACCTGTCCAGCCGGGTGCCCTCGCCGACCTCCGTCTCCTCGATGTGCTCGATGGGTTTGCGGCGGAGAATCCCCTCACCCGCTCGGAGCCTGTCCATGGGCCTCACCTCTTCGCCTGCGGCAAACGGCTGACGGCGGATCATGATGGCTCAGCGAGGAGTCCCAGGGAAGGCGCCACGCACGGCCCACGCGGTGCCCGGACCCGGCCGGGGAGAGGGACGCGCCGGGTCTGCTCGCCGGCGAGGACGACGAGCCGGCGGCCGGCGACGGTACGGGCGCCACCCGGTCGCCGGGGTCGGATCGAGGCACGCGGCGGTCCTCACCCGTGCCGGTCAGGGGACACCGGGCCGGGCCGGGAGGCGGGGGCGCCCGGTGCGGCCTGCCCGCACCCCTCGGCGGTCCGTGCGCCACGCTCACCTCCGCAGGAGCGTCCCCTTCCGCGCCGCCCTACGGCACGACCGTGACCGGCCAGCGGCCCGTCTTCACCAGGCGGACCGCCACCGAGCCGATGATCCGGTGGCCGGCCTGTTCCGAGGCGCCCACCACGACCGCGTCCGCCTTCAGCTCGTCCGCCGCCTTCACCAGCCCGTTGTAGGGGTCGCCGCGGAAGGTGTGGAACTCCCAGCGCACCTCGAACGTCCCCTTGAGCCGCTCGGCCGCGTCCCGGATCTGCGCGACCAGATCCTCGGCGATCTCGTCGGTGGTCTCCGCCACCGGCGCCCCGAGCGCCGCCCCGGCCGCGAGCACCGGCTGCACGTACACCACCGCCAGCAGCGCGCGCTGGCGCCGGGCCAGACCCGCCGCGTACGAGGCGGCGCGCATCGAGGAGTCGGAGCCGTCCACGCCGACCATGATGACCTTCGGCCCGTCCGTGCCCCGTTCGAACCGGTGGGCGTGAGAGTGCTGCTCGTGATGCTGTTCCGTCACACCACGAGGCTATCGGAATCGACCGTTCCTGGTGAACGCCTGTTCACGGGGGCCGCTCGACGGGCGCGGCACGGCGGCCCTTCCTAGAGTCGGAACCATGACCGCCACCGCGGAACCCGCAGCGGGGAGGGCCGCCACGGCGCCGACACGCCCGCCCGCCGGCGGACGCCTCGGCTGGGTCCCGCAGGCCTTCGCGACCCTCTTCGCCGCCCTCGGCCTGCTGTGCGCCCTGCTCGCGATCATCAGCCCGCTGCGCCACCCGCTCCGCCCGTTCGTCCACACCCTCGACCTGCTCCTGGTCCCCATCAGCGACAACCTCGCCTACGCCGTCTTCCTGTTCCTGCTGGCCGGCGCCACCGCCGCCCGCAAGAAGATCGCCTGGTGGCTGGTCGTCGTGTATCTCGGCCTGCTCGTCCTCACCGACGCGCTCGGCACCGCCGTCGGCCTGTACGCCGAGTCACTGCCGTCCCTCGTGCTGTGCGCCCTGCTGCTACTCCTGCTCGTGCTCGCGCGCGGGCAGTTCTACGCCGTCTCCCGCCGCGGAGCCGTATGGCGGGCCCTCGCCGTGCTGCTGGCCGGGCTCGCCGTGGCGATACTCCTCGGCTGGGGCCTGGTGCTGCTCTTCCCCGGCACGCTCCCGGCCGGCCAGCACCTGGCCTGGGCCGCCGACCGGGTGTGCGGCGGGCTGGTCCCGGGCAGCGCCTTCGACGGCCGCCCACCGCGCCAGGTGACCTTCGTGCTCGGCCTGTTCGGCGCCCTCGCCCTGCTGAACGCGGCGGCCACGCTGTTCCGCTCCCAGCGCCTGGAAGCCGCCCTGCACGGCGACGAGGAGGCCCGCATCCGCGCCCTGCTCGCGGCGTACGGCCACCGGGACTCCCTCGGCTACTTCGCCACCCGGCGCGACAAGGCCGTCGTCTTCTCGCCCAGCGGCAAGGCGGCCGTCACCTACCGCGTCGAGGCCGGGGTGTGCCTGGCCTCCGGGGACCCCGTCGGCGACCCGGAGGCCTGGCCGCGCGCCATCGACGCCTGGCTGGACCTGGCCCGCCGGCACGCCTGGGCGCCCGCCGTCATGGGCGCCTCCGAGGCCGGCGCCCGCGCCTGTGCCCGCGCCGGCCTCGGCGCCCTCCAACTCGGCGACGAGGCGATCCTGCACGTCCCGGAATTCGACCTGGCCGGCCGCGGGATGCGCGTCACCCGGCAGGCCGTGCACCGGGTCCGCCGCACCGGAGCCGTCTGCCGCATCCGCCGCCACGCGCACCTCGGCGAACGCGAGATGGAGGAGATCGTCCGCAAGGCCGACGCCTGGCGGGACACCGAGACCGAACGCGGCTTCTCGATGGCCCTGGACCGGCTCGGCGACCCCGCCGACGGCGACTGCCTGCTCGTGGAGGCCCTCGGCGAGGACGGCCGGCTGCTCGCGCTGCTCTCCTTCGTGCCCTGGGGCCGCGACGGCGTCTCCCTGGACCTGATGCGCCGTGACCGCGCGGCACCCAACGGGGTCATGGAGTTCATGGTCGCCGAACTGTGCGCCGCGGCGCCGAAACTGGGCGTGCGCCGCGTCTCCCTGAACTTCGCCGTCTTCCGCTCGGCCTTCGAGGAGGGCGCCCGCATCGGTGCCGGACCGGTCCTGCGGCTGTGGCGCCGGCTGCTGCTGCTCCTCTCCCGCTGGTGGCAGCTGGAAGCCCTGTACCGGTCCAACGCCAAGTACCTCCCCGAGTGGTACCCGCGCTTCATCTGCTACGGCGACACCGCCTCCCTCGCCCGCATCGGCCTCGCCTCCGCCATCGCCGAAGGCTTCGTCTCCGTCCCCTCGCTGCGCAAACTCTGGGGAAAGGGGCACCCGGACAGCGGACGGCGGCCCGCCACCACGGCGGGCCCGTCGTCCGCGCCGGTGTCCGGCCCCGCCGGAGGGGACGGGGCCGGGCCCGCCGCACCGGACGCGGGCCCGTCCGACCAGGTCCGTGTCCGGTACCGCACCCTCGACCGGCTGCGGGCCACCGGCACCGACCCCTATCCCGTGGGCGTGCCCGCCCCGACCCACGCCCTCGCCGACGTCATCCCCGGCGCGGACGTCACCGTGGCCGGACGCGTCATGCTGGTCCGCGACCTCGGCGGCATCGTCTTCGCCGTACTGCGCGACTGGTCCGGCGACCACCAGATCGCCCTCACCCGCGACGGCTCCGGCCCGGCACTCGACCGCTTCACCCGCGACACCGACATCGGCGACCACATCACCGTCACCGGCCACGCCGCCCCCAGCGACAGCGGTGAACCCACCGTCTTCGTCACCTTCTGGCAGCTCACCGGCAAGTGCCTGCACCCCCTGCCCGACAAGCGGCGCGGCCTGACCGACCCCGAGGCCAAGGTCCGCCGCCGCCACCTGGACCTGATCACCAGCCCCGACGCCCGTGCCCTCCTGCGCACCCGCTCCGCCGCCGTCCAGGCCCTGCGCCAGGGGCTGCTGGACCGCGGCTACCTGGAGGTCGAGACCCCGGTGCTCCAGCAGGTCCACGGCGGAGCCCACGCCCGTCCCTTCACCACCCACATCAACGCCTACGACCTCGACCTGTACCTGCGCATCGCCCCCGAGCTCTACCTGAAGCGGCTGTGCGTCGGCGGCCTGGAGAAGGTCTTCGAACTGGGCCGCACCTTCCGCAACGAGGGCGTCTCCCACAAGCACAACCCCGAGTTCACGATGCTGGAGGCCTACCAGGCGCACGCCGACTACGACGTCATGCTCGACCTCGCCCGCGAGCTGATCCAGGGCGCCGCGACCGCCGCCTTCGGCTCCCCGGTCGCCCGCAGGGACGGCGGGGAGCACGACCTCTCCGGGACCTGGCCCGTCAAGACGGTGCACGGGGCGCTCTCCGAGGTGCTCGGGGAGGAGATCGGCCCCGGCACCGAGCTGCTGCGGCTGCACCGGCTGTGCGACCGTACCGGGGTGCCGTACACCGCGTACGACGGGCCCGGTGACGTCGTGCTGGAGATGTACGAGCGGCTGGTCGAGCACCGGACCGGACCGCCCACCTTCTACAAGGACTTCCCGGCCGACGTCTCCCCGCTGACCCGGCGGCACCGCACCGATCCGCGGCTCGCCGAACGCTGGGACCTCGTCGCCTTCGGCACCGAACTCGGCACCGCCTACTCCGAGCTGACCGACCCCGTCGAGCAGCGCCGCAGGCTCACCGCGCAGTCGCTGCTGGCCGCCGCCGGCGACCCGGAGGCCATGGAACTGGACGAGGACTTCCTCCAGGCCCTCGCCTACGCCATGCCCCCGACCGGCGGCCTCGGCCTCGGCGTCGACCGGGTCGTCATGCTCCTCACCGGTCTGACGATCCGTGAGACGCTGCCCTTCCCGCTCGTGCGCCGCCGCTGAGACGTCCGACGCCCACTGCGCTGTCCGGGTGCATTACCGCCGCCGCACCGGTGCCGTTGTGGTGCGCCGGACTCCGGTGGGGCGACTGATGGGTCATGCAGAAGGATCAGTTGTTCACCCGGCGCCGGATGCTCCTCGCCGGCGTCGCCGCCCTGGGAGCCGCGGGCACCGCCGGAGTCGTCCTGGCGCAAGGCGGCGAGGAGACCGCCGGGACCGCCGCCGCCCCCGTCGCCGGCCCACAGGCCCGCCAGGCGCTCAAGCCCTCCGCCTTCCGGCTCCAGCCGCTCACCGGAGACGGACCGCCACGCGCCGCGCCCCGCAGGCTGAAGGTGCGGAAGGAACCCATCATGCGGGTGTCCACGAGCGGTCGGCACATGGTGCTGACCTTCGACGACGGGCCCAACCCGGCGTACACCCCGCACATCCTGGACACCCTCGCCAAGCACGACGTACGGGCGATGTTCTTCGTCTGCGGCGAGTGCGTCGTGCAGAACAAGGAACTGCTGGCCCGGATGGCCGACGAGGGCCACGTGGTCGGCAACCACACCTGGACGCACCCGCTGCTGACCGAGCTGAACCGCCGTGAGATCCGCTCCGAGATGGAGAGCACCAGCGACGCCATCGAGGACGCCTACGGCGAGCGCCCGCAGTGGTTCCGCGCTCCCTACGGCGCCTGGAACCGCGCCGCGTTCCAACTGGGCGCGGAGATGGGCATGGAACCGATGGCCTGGACCGTGGACACCACCGACTGGATGGAGCCCGGCACCCGCACCATCATCGACCGGGTCGAGGGCGGCGCCGCCCCCGGTGTCGTGGTGCTCTCCCACGACGCCGGGGGCGACCGTTCGCAGACCGTCCGCGCGATCCGCGAGTGGCTTCCCTATCTGATCGACTCCGGATACCGCCTCACCGTGCCGCGCCGGCGCGTGTGACGCCTTCCGGCCGTACCGGCTCCTCCTGCGCCCGCCTGGCCACGGTGATTCACACGACCGTGGCCAGACGGGCGAAGACCACGACGTTCCCGTCGTAGCCGTTCTGCTTGGAGAAACCGCCGCCGCAGGTGATGACCCGCAGTTCCGGTGCCCCCTTCGAGCCGTACACCCGGTCGCCAGGGAAGTTGTTCTTCTCGAAGACCTCGACCCCGTAGATCTCGAAGACGGCGGTCTTCCCGTCCTGGCGCAGGACCTCGACCTGGTCCCCCTTCTTCAGCGCCCCGAGGCCGTAGAACACGGCGGGGCCCTGCTTGTTGTCGACGTGTCCGACGACGACCGCGGTGCCCTTCTCCCCCGGGGACACGGCGCCGGTGAACCAGCCGGCCAGGCCCGGGTTCTCCGGCGGCGGGGCGGCGACCCAGCCGTCCGCGTCCAGCCCGACCTGTACGACGGGCGCGTCCACCCGGATCGCCGGGATCCGGACCCGCTGCACGGGGGAGAACGGCAGGGAGGCGGGCGCCGCCGGGAAGGTGCCCAGGGTGGCGCGGTTGTCCGGGGCCGCCGCGGTGGCGGGCTGCGGCGGGCCGACGTCGAACTCTCCCGAACCGTTGCGAATGAGCGCCAGGCCGGTCAGCAGAACAAGCGCTATCACGCCCCAGGGGGCGCGCTTCCTCCGCCGCTCCTCCTCTTCGGCAAGCTGGGCCAGCTCGGACGCAGACATTCGTCACCCCTCTCGACGCGGGCCTCGCCACGTCCCTCGCGCATGGGAAAACGCTAAGTCCCGCGCGTGCGGCGTGCGGCGGGTCGAACGGCGAACGGGTGGCCTCGCACCCGGCCGGTGCGCCATCCGAGTTGCCGTTTCCAGGAAATTTCTGACGGTCCGTGACCTGCGGCAATATCCGATTGTGTGGTTGTCCGTCGGCGTGTCGGCTCACCAGGACGGACCATTCTCGACATGCGGGCGTGTTCTGCGCGTCTGAGGGTCTACCCGGGAGGTGTTTTCTCGCCGATCCACCGGGGACGGGACCCGGGGTGCCTCCCGCGGAGGATCACATGCGCAACCAACGCGCCCTGGCGGCGGCGTGCACCGCGGTCGCCGTGCTCGGGCTCGCCGCCCCTGACGCCGTCGCGGACGGCATGGGCAACGGGGGCGGACCGAGCAGCACCGACAACAACGCCACGGTCGTCGTGCCCGGTACCGGCAACATCGGCACCTTCAGCGGGAACGGCGTCTTCCCCGGGAACGGCGTCTTCCCCGGGAACGGGAACTTCAACGGAAACGGGAACTTCAACGGGAACGGCCACTTCAACGGCAACGGCAACTTCAACGGGAACGGGAACAACCACGGCAACGGCAACTTCAACGGGAACGGGAACAACCACGGGAACGGGAACTTCAACGGGAACAACCACGGGAACGGGAACTTCAACGGGAACGGCAACGGCCGAAGGGACGAAGGCAACGGCCGTGGAGATGAGGGCAACCGCCGAGGGGATGAGGGCAACCACCGAGGGAACGAAGGCAACGGCCGTAGGGGCGAGGACAACCACCGTGGCGATGAAGGCAACGGCCACGGAGACGACTTCGGCCGCGGGAACGACTTCGGCGGAGAAGGGTTCGGGCGCGGCGACGACTTCGCCAACTCGCGCGACATCTTCGTCACGCCCGACATCGTCTCGGCCGGAGGCCGCCTCACCATCATCGTGAACGGCTGCCGGCGCGGTACGGCGAGCTCTGACGCCTTCGGCACCATCGACCTGGAACAGTTCCACGACGACACCGCACGGGGTTTCGCCATCGTGGACCGCGACGCCGGCCGCGGCCGGTTCAACGTCACCGTCCGCTGCGACGGCCGCACCCTGACCCGCCGCGGGGCCTTCAGCGTCGTCGGCGGCGTCAACGGCGGCTTCGGTGGCAGCAGGATCAGCGGCGCGACACCCACCGACATGGCCATCGGCGGCGGCCTGGTGGGCGCGGCCGTGCTCGGCAGCGGTGCCTTCTGGCTGCGCCGCCGGCACGAGAAGCGCGCCTGAGTCCCCGGTGCGCCGCCGAGGCCACCGGATCCGTCCCCGTCCCCGAGCACACGCACGTCGGCAGGCCTTCGCCCCGGTTCCTCGCGGAAGCGGGGGCGAAGGCCTGCCGTGGCTGCCGTCCCGGTCCGGCGGCGGACGCCGCTTCGCCGGGATGGCCGGGATCAGCCGGTGATGCCCGGGAACAGGCTCTGGAACGGTTCCGCCGTCACCGCGATGCCCCGGCTGTAGGGCGCGTCGAAGTCCCAGATGAGGAACAGCATGAAGGCGATGGTCGCGGAGAACAGCCCGGCCAGGACCAGTTCGCGCCCGGTGCGCCGGATCTGGAGCGCGAACACCATGCCGACGGTGATCAGCGCGCCGGTGAGCAGCCCCCACCACACGACCGGCGGCATGGTGGCCCCGGTGGAGTCGGCGCGCGCGTTGCGCGCCTGGTCGGCGGTGGCCATCTGGTCCAGCAGCGGCTGGTAGGCCTGCGCCTCGAAGTCGTTCTTCGGCCGGTAGTCGGTGACGGCCTCCCGGACCTTGTGCAGCAGTTCGGTGCCGCGGTCCGTGACCCGCTCGTCGTCCGCCATCCTCCGCCACTCGGTGTGGACGACGTAGCCGACGTAGGCGTCGACGTCCGCACGGATCCCGTCCCGGACGTCCGGCGGGTAGACCCGGACCCGCTCCGAGATCTCGTGCAGCGCCTGGGCCTCGGTCTGCACGTGGTCCTGGGCGGCGTTGCGCGCCTCCCACACGCCCGCGATGGCCAGGCCCAGGACGATGGCGTAGATGACGCCGATCCACATCGTCATGTACTCGATGACGTCCGGGGTCTCGTTGGGATCCTCGTCCTCGGGGGCTGCCCGGTGCCGTAGCAGCGTGATGACGACCACCACGGCGCAGGCCGCCAGCATCGCGAGGACGAGAACAAGCCAATCCGACAACTGGTGCCTCCAGGGAGTGAGATGGCCGGCGCGTCAGCGCGGGCGCAGCGCCGCCACGGCGACGATCGCGGGGACGGTGATGAGCAGGACGTAGGTGACCGGCGAGGTGTGACCGCGCGTGGGGCGGCTGATGGCGTGGGGGTGGTACTCCGGGTAGCTCACCGGGGTCACGGAGGGCCGTGGGGTGGGCTTGGGCGTCGGCTTCGGCGTGGGTCTCGGCGGTGCCGGCGGCGTGGGGGTGGGGGTCGGCCGGGGTGCCGGGGGAGGCGGGAGCGCCGGAGCGGGCCGGGCGGGCGGTCGCGGCGTGGGGGCCGGTCTCGGCGGCGGTTCCGGCGTCGGTCGGGGTGGCGGTTTCGGCGTCGGAGTCGGCGTCGGCTCGGGCGGAGGCGGCGGCTTCGGCGGCGGGGTCGGTGTCGGAGTGGGCGTGGGAGTGGGCGTCGGTGTCGGCGGACACGGTGGCGGGGGCGGCTTGGGACAGGGCGGGTCGGGCCAGGGCGGGTCGGGCCAGTGATGGCCGCCGGCATGGGCCACCGCCACCGTGCCGTCCGGGCCCGTGGAGGCGTACGCGCAGGCGTCGGCCGACGCGCTGCCGGCCGGCCAGCCCACCAGGGCCCAGGTCAGCGCCAACAGGGCCAGCACCCGTGTGGCGGGCGCGCATCGGGTCACTTCGGGTCCAGGCACGACCGAGATCATGAGGCGCGGAAGGCCGCCGTACCCCGCAGTGGGCCGAGATTGCTCCGAAAGAGGGAGATGGGGTGATCAGAGGTTTGACGAACGGAAGAGTCCACTATCGCCCGATCCGCCCCCCTGGCGCTCCCGCCCCGGCCCCGGCGCCGCACGGCGGCCGGAAAGAATTTCCGGCCGCCGTTGAACACCCGGGCCCCTCCGGTGCGTACCCATGGCCGTGCGGCGGCACATCAGGGCGCTGCAATATCCAGGCGATAATGGGGAGTTGACGATGAAGACCTCCTGGCGGACCGCCTCACTGGTGGCGACAGCCGCTTCGGTGCTGGCGCTCACGACGGCGTGCGGTCAGGACAATGCCACCACTCCCGCGTCGGCGGCCCAGAACGTCGGGGCCACGGCCGCGGCCGGCGACTACGGCAACCCGGGCAGCGGCACCGCGTCGGGCGCCGGCAACGGATACGGCGCCGACGGCAACCAGAGTTCCGGCTCCCCGGCCCCGGCCATCCCCGCGGGCAAGCTCGCCGTGGCCAGTAACCCCCAATTGGGCAATGTGCTCACCGACGGCCTGGGCCTCACCCTCTACCGGTTCGACAAGGACACCGCCAACCCGCCCAGGTCCGCCTGCGACGGCGACTGCGCCACCACCTGGCCGCCGGTCCCCGCCGACGACGCCACCGCCGGCGCCGGCATCGACAAGGCGCTGCTCGGCGAGGTCACCCGTGCCGACGGCGCCAAGCAGCTCACCATCGGCGGCTGGCCGGCCTACCGTTACGCCAAGGACGTCAACGCCGGTGACGTCAACGGCCAGGGCGTGGGCGGCAAGTGGTTCGCGCTCGCCCCCACCGGCAAGAAGGCCAAGCTGTCCGATCTGCCCGGCCTGTCCGTCCGCAAGGACGCCAAGCTGGGTGACATCGTCGTCGACAAGAACGGCATGACGGTCTACCGCTTCATGAAGGACCAGGCCTGGCCGAAGTCCGTCTCCCACTGCACCGGCGCCTGCCTGGAGAAGTGGCCGGCGGTCGGCCCGGTCAACGCCGACGACACCGAGGGCGTCAAGAAGAAGGGCCTGATGCCCTTCACCCGCCCCGACGGGGTGAAGCAGATGACCGTCAACTGCTGGCCGATCTACACCTTCTCCGGGGACAAGGCCCCGGGCGACACCAACGGTCAGGGCGTGGGCGGCACGTGGTACGCCGTCTCGCCCGACGGAAAGCCGGTCGGCGCGCCGGGCGACTGATCACCTCCCCAGGTCGATCGCCCCGCCCGCCCGGCGCGCGGCCGAAGATCCGCCCCCTCCGCACCGCACGGAGGGGGCGGATCGTTGTGTGCGGTGAGCGCGCGAGCCGCCCGTACAGCCGTCACACAGCGGGGTCATACGGGCACTTGCCGCAGGCAGTGACCGGGAACGGACGGTCAATTTCCGGTTGGGGTCGCTCCATTGGCGGGCGATCAGTAGCCTCAGCTCGAACACCGGATCGCCTGCACCCGTCCACGCCTTGGAGAGATACATGGAGCGTCCCGCCTGGGCCCCACGGAGCATCGACATCTCGGTGCCCAGCGTCTCGCGGATCTACGACTACTACCTGGGCGGTTCGCACAACTTCGAGGTCGACCGGGAAGCGGCCCGCAAGGCGATGGAGTTCATGCCGGGCCTGCCGAAGATCATGCAGGCCAACCGGGCGTTCATGCGCCGGGCCGTGCGGTTCGCGGCGGGGGAGGGCATCACCCAGTTCCTCGACATCGGCTCCGGCATCCCCACCTTCGGAAACGTCCACGAGGTGGCGCAGGCGGCCGTGCCGGGCGCACGCGTGGTCTACGTCGACCACGACCCGGTGGTCGTCGCGCACAGCCAGGCGGTCCTGGCGGGCGACGACGACATCGACGTGGTCGCGGCGGACCTGCGCAAGCCCCAGGAGATTCTCTCCAGCCCCCCATTGCACCGCCTGATCGACCTGAATCGGCCAGTGGCGCTCCTCCTCGTTGCCATACTGCACTTCGTGGAAGACGCGGACGACCCGTACGGTGCGGTGGCCGAGCTGCGCGAGGCGCTCGCGCCCGGCAGCCTGCTGATCCTCACCCATGCCTCGTACGAGGGAATCCCGCTGCCCGCCGAGCGGGCCCGGGGTGCGGTGGACGTGTACAAGGACATTCGCAACCCGCTGATCATGCGCTCGCGCGACGAGATCGCGCGGTTCTTCGAGGGGTACGACATGGTGGAACCCGGACTGGTGCTGATGCCGCGCTGGCGCCCGGACTCGGCGCCGGAGGACGAGGATCCGTACGCCTTCTCCGGATTCGCCGGCGTGGGGCGTACGGCGTGAGCGCGGAGCCGGACGGGCCGGAGGGCAGACTGCGCCGGCTGACGACGATCTGGAGCCGGGCGCTCTTCCCGGTGACCTCCACGTCACTGACCCGCACCGAGTTCGAGGAACAACTGCTGCCGCTCGCCCGGCGGCTGAGCGAACTGCTGCGGGCCCGCAGCTTCGACGCGGACGCGGCGAAGGCCGTCGGCGCCGCCCTGGTCGGGGCGCACTGCACCGACCCCGAGGCACTGGCCCGCACCCTCGACTGCGTCGACGCCTACCTGGTCCTGTACTGCGGCGAGGACGGCCCCCAGGACGAACTGCGCATCCGTTCCTCCCGGTTGCAGCACGCCATGGCCGCCGGCTACGCCCAGGCGCTGCGCGAGCGCACCCTCGCCGAGCAGGAGGCCATCGCCCAGGCCGCGTTGCGGGCCCAGGGCGTGGTGGCCCAGGCGCTGCACGCGAGCGAGGCCCGCTTCCGCGCGGTCTTCGAGGGCGCCGCGATAGGAATCGGCATCGCCGACCTCGACGGCAACGTCCTCCAGGTCAACAAGGCGCTGCTGCGCATGTTCGGCCTCTCCGAGCAGACCCTGCGCGGCCGGCGCGTGCAGGACTGGGTCCACCCCGAGGACGCCCCGCAGACCTGGCGGCTGTACGACGAACTCGTGCACGGCGACCGCGAGCACTACCACGTCGAGAAGGCCTTCAACCGCCCCGACGGGACGGTCCTGTGGACCAACCTGACGGTGTCCCTGCTGCGCGACGCCGACGGTGACCCGCAGTACCAGCTCGCCCTCATGGAGGACACCACCGAGCGCCGGCTGCTCAACCTCCGGCTGCGCTACGAGGCCACGCACGACGCCCTCACCGGCCTGCCCAACCGCTCCCTGTTCTTCGAGCGGCTGGAGAAGGCCCTCGGCGCGGGCGAGGGCCAGCGCTTCGGGTTGTGCTACCTGGACCTGGACGGCTTCAAGACCGTCAACGACAGCCTCGGCCACGCGGCCGGCGACCGGCTGCTGGTGGAGGTCGCCGACCGGCTCCAGTCCTGCGCGACCGCGCCCGGCGAGATGGTCGCCCGGCTCGGCGGCGACGAGTTCGTGGCCCTGACCACCGGCCCCGGCACCGAACGGAAGGTGGACGAACTCGCCGAGCGCATCATGAACGCGCTGGTCACCCCGATCAGCATCGACGGCCGTGACCTCATGGTGCGCGGCAGCCTCGGCATCGTGGAGGGCCCGGCCGGGGAGCGCACCGCGGCCGAGGTGCTGCGCAGCGCCGACATCACCATGTACCGGGCCAAGTCGGCGGGCGGCAACCGCTCCGAACTCGCCGACCCCGAGGCTGACGCCCGCGCCATCACCCGGCACGGTCTGACCACGGCCCTGCCGACCGCGCTGGAGCGCGGCGAGTTCTTCATCGAGTACCAGCCCCTGGTCCACCTCGGCGACGGCAGCGTGCGCGGCGCCGAGGCCCTGGTGCGCTGGCTGCACCCGCAGCACGGCGTCCTCGGCCCCGACCGCTTCATCCCGCTCGCCGAGCACACCGGCCTGATCGTGCCGCTCGGCCGCTGGGTCCTGGAGGAGTCGATCCGCCAGGCCCGCGCCTGGCGGGAACTCCACGGCGGGCAGAAGGCGGCCGGCCCGCTGCGGATCAACGTCAACCTGTCCCCGTGCCAGCTCAGCCACCCCGGCCTGGTGCAGGACACGGTCGACATCCTCGAACGGACGGGCGTCACCCCGGACGCCCTGTGCCTGGAGGTCACCGAGTCCGCGCTCATCGGCGCCGACGACGACCTGCTCAAGCCCCTGCGCCGGCTCGCGGAGATGGGCGTCGACATCGCCCTGGACGACTTCGGCACCGGCTACTCCAACCTCGCCAACCTGCGCCGCCTGCCGGTGAGCATCCTCAAGCTGGACCGCTCCTTCACCCAGGGCATGCAGCAGTTCCCCGCCGACCCCGTCGACCTGAAGATCGTGGAGGGCATCGTCTCGCTCGCCCACAGCCTCGACCTGGCGGTCACGGTCGAGGGCGTGGAGACCGGCGCCCAGGCCGAGCAGTTGCGGATACTGGGCTGCGACACGGCCCAGGGCTGGTACTACGCCCGCCCGGGCCCGCCGGAGAGACTCCACGACCTGGCCCTGGTGGACGCGACGGGCTGACCGGCCGGAGCCGCGCCGCCGTCCCCCTCCCGGACGGCCGCGGCGACGGCGGCGGCCGCCCGGACGAGTGCCGCGGTGGCCGTGGAACGGGACTGCTGCGGCCAGGCGACCGCCAGCAGCGAGGGCGGCGCGTCCGGGACGGGCCGGTAGACGGCGCCCGGACGCGGATAGCGGTCGGCGACGGACGCCGGCAGCAGCGCGACCAGCTCGCCCAGGGCGACACGGGTGAGCAACTGGGCCAGATCGTGGCCCTCGTGCCGCATGTCCTCCAGGAACCGGTGCACATCCCCGGGGCGCAGCCCGAGGTCGGCGAGGAGGACGTGGTCGCGGGCGGCGAGCGGGTGGGCCGCGCCGAGCACCGCGACACGCGGCTCGGCGACCAGGGTCTCGCTGTCCAGGCCGGTGCGGTCGAAGGGCTCGTGGACCAGCGCGGCGTCTGCCTCGCCGCGCCGCAGCAGCCGCGGCTGTTCCAGCCAGCCGCACAGCCGGACCGTCACCGGGACGGCGGCCGGGTCGGTGGCGTAGCGCTCCAGGACCGGCTCCAGCAGTCCCGCGTCGCCGTCGGCCTTGACCGCCAGGACCAGCTTCCGGTCCGGGTCCGCCGCGCGCCGGGCCCGCCGCCCGGCGGCGTCCAGGGCGTCCAGCGCGAACCGCGCCTGTGCGAGGAGCACTTCGCCCGCACGGGTCAGGGCCACGCTGTGGGTGGTCCGTTCGAAGAGGGTGACCCCGAGCTCCGCCTCCAGGCGGCGGATCGCCCGGGACAGCGGCGGGGCGGAGATGCCCAGCCGATCGGCCGCGCGCGCGAAGTTGAGTTCCTCGGCGACGGCGACGAAGTAGCGCAGCGGGCGGGACTCCACGGCTTCGCCCTCCCTTGGTCAGTGCCTTCGGCTCGGCAGTACCCCCGAACTCGGTATTGCCCTGAGGGTAACAACCCGGAGCGAAGCGGTCCTTCAGTTGCCGGGCGCCGGACGGCAGGCTCGATCACGCCCCCCTCCCGTGCTTCCAGGAGCCTTCCATGATCCTTGTCACCACCCCGACCGGCCAGATCGGCAGCCGGGTCCTCGACTCCCTCCTCGACGCCGGGGACGCGGCGGGAGAAGTCCGCGTGATCGTGCGCGATCCCGAGCGCCTGTCCCCGCGCGTACGGGCCCGCGTCGAGGCCGTCACCGGCTCGCACGCCGACCCCGACGTCACCGCCAAGGCGTGCGCGGGCGTCGACCGGGTGTTCTGGCTGGTGCCGCCGACGCCCACCGCCGACAGCGTCGACGGCCACTTCGACGCCTTCACCCGGCCCCTGGTCGACGCGATCCGCGCCGGGGGCGTCGAGCGGGTCGTCGGCGTCTCCACCCTGGGCCGCGGTGTCGCCCGGAACGCCGGGCAGATCTCGGCCTCACTGGCCATGGACGACGAGATCCGGGCCACCGGTGTCCACCACCGGGCGCTGTGCCCGCCGTACCTCATGGAGAACCTGCTCCACCAGGCCGCGGCGATCCGGGACAGCGGTGTGATCGCCATGGCGACGTACGGCGACCGGGTGCTGCGCACCTGCACCACCCGTGACATCGGCGCCACAGCGGCACGGCTGCTGCTCGACGGTTCCTGGACCGGCCAGGAGGACGTCCCGATGGTCGGCCCCGACACGCTGACGCCCGAGGGCATGGCACACGTCGTCTCCGAGGTGCTGGACCGGCCGGTCCGCTTCCGGCGGATCAGCGGGGCGGAGTACCAGGCGTCGATGCTGAAGCACGGCGCGAGCGAGAACTGGGCCCAGGCCGTGGCCGACCTCGCGGCCGCGACCGCCGAGCAGGGCTTCTACGGCAGCGCGGCGCCCACCACGCCCGAGACCGCGCCCACGTCCTTCCGCCGGTGGTGCGAGGAGGTACTCAAGCCGACCGTACTGACCTGACGGCCACCTCCCACGGCTCCGCCGGCACCGCCTGGGGCTCCGCCAGGCGCCGCTGACGGTTCCGGCGGCAGTGCCGGCGGTCCCGCCAGGCGCGGCCTGTGGCTCGACCGGCGTGGCCAATGTTCCACGGGCACCGCCCACGGTTCCGCCGGCACCGCTGACTCCCAGCGGCGCCGCGCCGGCCACCAGCAGACTCCGCCCGTACCGCCTACCGCTCCAGCAGCATCCGTTGCAGTTCCCGGGCCGCTCGCGGCGGAGCCACATCGCTGCGGTGGGCGAGTGCGATGGTGCGGTGCAGGCCGGGGCGGGCCAGCGGGGTGACCCGCAGGCCCCGGCCCGCCCGGGCGGCCACCATCCGGGGGACGACGGCCACGCCGAGCCCCGCCCGGACGAATCCCAGCACCGCGTCCATCTCACCGCCCTCCACCGCGAAGTCCGGCTCGAACCCGGCGGAGCGGCACGCGGCGACGGTCAGTTCCCGCAGGTCGTACCCGTGCCGGAACATCACCAGCCGTTCCCCCTCCAGGTCGGCGATCTCCACGGCCCGTCCGCCCCGGCCGGGTTCCGGCGCCTCCGGCGAGGACACCACCACCAGGTCCTCGCGCAGCAGCTCGACGGTCGTCAGCGCGGGCGCCGGCGTCGGCAGCGGCAGCACGATCAGCGCGAGATCCAGCGCGCCGCGCGCCAGTCCCCGTACCAGGTCGTGGGAGCCGCCCTCCTCGATCAGGAGCTGGATACCGGGATACCGGTCGTGGAAGGCCCGCAGCACGTCCGGCAGCAGTCCCGTGCACAGGCTCGGCGTCGCCCCCAGCCGGACCCGTCCCCGCCGCAGCTGCACCAGTTCCTGCACCTCGTGCCGGGCGGTGTCGGCGTCGGCCAGGATGCGCCGGGCCAGCGGCAGCAGCGCCTCGCCCGCGTCGGTGAGCGTGATGTTGCCCCGGGCGCGCAGGAAGAGGTCCGCGCCCAGTTCCCGCTCCAGTGCCTTGATCTGCTGGGACAGCGAGGGCTGGGCGACGTGGACCAGCTCGGCGGCCCGGGTGAAGTGCCGGGTCTCGGCGACGGCCACGAAGTACTGGAGCTGCTGGAACTGCACACCTCCAGGATAGCCCCGGCCTATGGAAACGAGCTGGACCATGTCTTGGACCGATCGGGTCCTTCGCCCCTAGCGTGCTGTTCCATGGCTCTGGCAACGCGGACGGACCGACGGACGTCCATGGCGCGCACGATGTGGGACTCCTCCGTCGGCAAGAAGACGGTGATGGCCGTCAGCGGCGTGATCATGCTGCTGTACCTGGTCGCGCACATGATCGGCAATCTGAAGATCTACTTCGGCGCGGGCGAGTTCAACCACTACGCACACTGGCTGCGCACCGTGGGCGAGCCCTTCATGCACTACGAGTGGACGCTCTGGCTCATCCGGATCGTCCTCGTGGTCGCCGTGGTGGCCCACGCCACGTCCGCCTACCAGCTCAGCCGGCGCGACATCAAGGCACGGCCCAGCAAGTACGTGCACAAGAAGCCGCGGGCCGGCTACGCGACCCGCACCATGCGCTGGGGCGGTGTCATCCTCGGCCTGTTCATCGTCTGGCACCTCCTCGACCTGACCACCGGCACCGTGCACTCCGGCGGCTTCCAGGAGGGCCACCCGTACCAGAACGTCGTGGACACCTTCTCCACCTGGTACGGCAACGTGATCTACATCGTCGCGATGCTCGCGCTCGGCCTGCACATCCAGCACGGCTTCTGGAGCGCCGCCCAGACCCTCGGCGTCGGCAGCCGCACCCGCGACCGCGCCCTGAAGACCCTCGCGAACGTCCTCGCGCTGCTGCTCACGGCCGGCTTCATCGCCGTACCCGTGGGCGTCATGACCGGAGTGGTGAGCTGACATGACTACCTACGCCGACTACGCGACCGGCGCGCCGGTCACCGACACCAAGGCCCCCGCCGGGCCCGTCCGCGAACGCTGGGACAAGCGCCGCTTCGAGGCGAAGCTGGTCAACCCCGCCAACCGCCGCAAGCACACGATCATCGTCGTCGGCACCGGCCTGGCCGGCGGCTCTGCCGGCGCCACGCTGGCCGAACAGGGTTACCACGTCGTCCAGTTCTGCTACCAGGACTCCCCGCGCCGCGCCCACTCCATCGCCGCGCAGGGCGGTATCAACGCGGCGAAGAACTACCGCAACGACGGCGACTCCATCCACCGGCTCTTCTACGACACCGTCAAGGGCGGCGACTTCCGGGCCCGGGAGTCCAATGTGCACCGGCTCGCGCAGATCTCCGTCGAGATCATCGACCAGTGCGTGGCCCAGGGCGTGCCGTTCGCCCGTGAGTACGGCGGCCTGCTCGACACCCGCTCCTTCGGCGGTGTCCAGGTCTCGCGGACCTTCTACGCCCGCGGCCAGACGGGCCAGCAGCTGCTGCTGGGCGCCTACCAGGCGCTGTCCCGGCAGATCGCGGCCGGGAACGTGGAGATGCACCCGCGCACCGAGATGCTCGACCTGATCGTCGTCGACGGACGGGCACGCGGGATCGTGGCGCGCGATCTCATCACCGGCAGGATCGACACGTACTTCGCGGACGCCGTCGTCCTCGCCTCCGGCGGCTACGGCAACGTCTTCTACCTGTCGACCAACGCCATGAACTCCAACGCGACCGCCGTCTGGCGGGCGCACCGGCGCGGCGCGTACTTCGCCAACCCCTGCTTCACCCAGATCCACCCGACCTGCATCCCGCGCACCGGCGACCACCAGTCCAAGCTGACGCTGATGAGCGAGTCGCTGCGCAACGACGGCCGGATCTGGGTGCCCAAGGCCCAGGGCGACACCCGGCCGCCGAACGAGATCCCCGAGGACGAGCGCGACTACTACCTGGAGCGCATCTACCCCTCCTTCGGCAACCTCGTGCCCCGGGACATCGCCTCCCGCGCCGCGAAGAACGTCTGCGACGAGGGCAGGGGAGTGGGCCCCGGCGGGCAGGGTGTGTACCTCGACTTCGCGGATGCCATCCGGCGGATGGGGCGCGAGGCCGTCGAGGCCAAGTACGGCAACCTCTTCGACATGTACCAGCGGATCACCGACGAGGATCCGTACGAGGTGCCGATGCGGATCTACCCGGCCGTGCACTACACGATGGGCGGCCTGTGGGTCGACTACGACCTCCAGACCACGATCCCCGGCCTGTTCGCGATCGGCGAGGCCAACTTCTCCGACCACGGCGCGAACCGGCTCGGCGCCTCGGCGCTGATGCAGGGCCTGGCCGACGGCTACTTCGTGCTGCCGGCCACCATCAACGACTACCTGGCCCGCAACCCGCACCAGGAACCGGTCACCGAAGGCCACCCCGTCGTCCAGGAGGTGCTGGCCGAGACCGAGGACCGGATCAACCTGCTGCTGGCCGTGGACGGTGACCGCACCCCGGACTCCTTCCACCGCGAACTCGGCGAGCTGATGTGGGAGTTCTGCGGCATGGCCCGCTCCGACACGGGGCTGCGCAAGGCGCTGGAGCGCATCCCGCAGATCCGCGAGGAGTTCTGGCGCCGGATCAAGGTGCCCGGCACCGGCGAGGAGTTCAACCAGTCGCTGGAGAAGGCCAACCGGATCGTCGACTACCTGGAGCTCGCCGAGCTGATGTGCCTCGACGCGCTGCACCGCACCGAGTCCTGCGGCGGCCACTTCCGCGAGGAGTCCCAGACCCCGGACGGCGAGGCCGCCCGCAAGGACGAGGAGTTCTCGTACGCCGCCGCCTGGGAGTTCACCGGCACCGGCGAGGCCCCCGTCCTGCACAAGGAAGACCTGGTCTTCGAGTACGTCCATCCCACCCAGCGGAGCTACGCATGAAGCTCACCCTGCGCGTCTGGCGGCAGAAGAACGCCGACGCCGAAGGAGCGATGTCCACCTACGAGGTGGACGACATCTCGCCCGACATGTCCTTCCTGGAGATGCTGGACGTCCTCAACGAACAGCTCATCCTCTCCGGGGAGGAGCCGGTCGCCTTCGACCACGACTGCCGCGAGGGCATCTGCGGCGCGTGCTCGCTCGTCATCAACGGCGACGCGCACGGACCGGAGCGCACCACCACCTGCCAGCTGCACATGCGGTCCTTCCGGGACGGCGACACGATCGACATCGAGCCGTGGCGGGCGTCCGCGTTCCCGGTGATCAAGGACCTGGTCGTGGACCGGTCGGCGTTCGACCGGATCATCCAGGCCGGCGGCTACATCACCGCGCCGACCGGCTCCGCGCCCGAGGCCCACGCCACGCCGGTGCCGAAGGCCGACGCCGACTTCGCGTTCGAGCACGCCGAGTGCATCGGGTGCGGGGCCTGCGTCGCCGCGTGTCCCAACGGGGCGGCGATGCTGTTCACCTCCGCCAAAGTCAACCATCTGAACGTACTGCCCCAGGGCGCGCCCGAGCGGGAGACGCGGGTGCTGGACATGGTGGCGCAGATGGACGCGGAGGGGTTCGGCGGCTGCACGCTGACCGGTGAGTGCGCGACCGCCTGTCCCAAGGGGATCCCGCTGGTCTCGATCACCGGCATGAACAAGGAGTGGCTGCGGGCCACCCGGAAGGCCGGCAAGAGGTAGCACACAAGAGCGTTCGCCGACCGGTGGACGGGCGGGGCCGGGAGTGGTGCTCCCCGGCCCCGTCTGGCTCTCCCGGTCCCGGTAGTCTCCGCGCATGATCTTCGGGAACAAGGGGAGGGAGCGGTTCCGCGACGCCGCTGCCGGTTTCGAGGCCGCTGTCCGCGAACGGGACGCCGGCCGCTCGCAACAGTACTTCCAGGACATGCACCGGTTCTTCGGTGACGCGGCCGACCAGGAACTCCTCCAGGCCGGGCCACGGCTCGCCGGCATACTCGACGAGGTGCCACCCGGCCCCCGCGCCACCGTCGCCGTGATCGTCGGCGCGTGCGTCGAGCGCGGTGCCGACGCCTCCGCGTGCGGGCCGCGCGTCCTCGCCGGGCTCGCCGAGACGCTCGACGGCGCGCGGGAGGCCTGCGAGCGGTGGGAGGCGACCGGCGGCGGAGAACTTCCGGACCCGGAGGCCGAGGAACCCGCCACGGACCTCTTCGACCGGGTCGGGGAGGACGCGGCCGTGGCCTGGCTCACCCTGCACCAGTGGGAGATGGCCTCCGTCGCCATGCTCAACCACGCCGCCGTCCGCACCGCCCTCGACGCCGGCGCGCGCGCCCGCCTGCTGCGGACCCTGCGCTCGGTGGAGGAGGCATCCGGGCACGCCTTCAAGTGCCTGGCCTACGCCCTGCTCGTCCTGGACGACGAACCGCTGATCGTGCTGGACCGCCCCACCGGCACCGGGTACGCCTTGCGCATGAGCGGTATCGGCGACAACTTCCAGCTGCACACCCTGCTCGCCGACGTGCTGATCGGCGGCGGCCACCTGCCCGGCCGCGCCCCCTCCGCCGAGGAGGCGGCCGTCTGCCGGGACCAGCCCGGACAACTGGACACCACCGGCTCCTTCAACCTTGTCACCCCGTCCGGCGACTGGGTGTGGAACGAGGGCACCCCCTCGGACATCCCCGCCGTGGACGGCGTACGGCTGCTCGTCCTGGACCCGCCGCCGTACGAGCGGAGCTGGCCCGCCGGCCGGTTCTTCCCGCACATGACGGGCGACCTCGTCCTGGAGCGGGTGCTCGGCGAGGCGGAGGCCGGGCGCCTGCTCGCCGGGTGCGTGAGCAAGGACGCGTGAGCCAGGACGCGTGACCATGGACGGCTGACCGAGAACGCCTGACCGAGAACGCCTGTGCCGGGATCGCCTGGGCCGGGATCGCCTGGCCGAGGACGGCCGGCCCCCGTCGGACCCCGGCGTTCACCACCCCCACATCCCCTCTCCCGGCACCGGTCACGCGCACGCCAACCGGCCTCGGAAGAACAGGAGCGGCGGACCGTACGCACCAGGCCCGCCTCCTTCGTCGCCGACCCGGCCCGTGCCCAGGAGAGAGCCATGACCGGCGTTTCCACCCTCGACCGTCCCCCGCAGCCCGCGGCCCCCACCCGCTACACCGTCACCCTCGCCCGCGACGAGGCCGACGTGCGTGCCGCCCAGCGGCTGCGGCACGACGTCTTCGCCGGGGAGATGGGGGCCCTGCTGGCCACCGCCGAGCCGGGACACGACATCGACGCCTTCGACGCCTACTGCGACCACCTGCTCGTGCGCGAGGAGGTGACCGGGCAGGTCGTCGGCACCTACCGGCTGCTGCCGCCGGAGCGGGCCGCGGTCGCCGGCCGGCTCTACTCCGAGGGCGAGTTCGACCTGGCCGCGCTGGACGCGATCCGGCCCGGCCTGGTCGAGGTCGGCCGCTCCTGCGTCCACCCCGACCACCGCGACGGCACCGTCATCGGCCTGATCTGGGCCGGCATCGCCCGCTACATGACCGACCGGGGCCACGAGTGGCTGGCGGGCTGCTGCTCGGTGCCCCTCGCCGACGGCGGCGCCCTCGCCACCGGCACCTGGGAGCGGGTCCGGAACAAGCACCTGGCGCCCGAGGAGTTCCGGGTCCGGCCGCTGCTGCCGTGGACCCCGAACACCGCGGCCCCCGCCGCCCGCACCGAACTCCCCGCCCTGCTGCGCGGCTACCTCCGGCTGGGCGCCTGGGTGTGCGGCGAACCCGCGCACGACCCCGACTTCGGGGTCGCCGACCTGTACGTCCTGCTGTCGATGCGCCGGGTCGACCCGCGCTACCTGCGGCACTTCCTCTCCCTCGTCCCGGCCTGATGAGTGTCTGGCTGCCCACCGCGCCCTGCACCCCGGGCGCCTGCCTGGAGCCGGTCCGGGCCGCCGCGGCCGTACCCCGTGCCGTGCTGCGGCTGACCGCGGTCGCCGTGCTGCTGCTGGCCGGGATCGTGCTGTGCCCGCTCGGCGGGAGGATCCCCGCCGAGTGGGTCGGGCGGTGGTGCCGGATGATCGTGCGGGCCATCGGGGTCCGGGTCCGGATCACCGGCGCCGCCCCGCCGGCCGGCGGACTGCTGCTGGTCGCCAACCACGTCTCGTGGCTGGACGTCCCGCTGCTCACCGCCGTCCGCCCGGCCCGGATGCTCGCCAAGACCGAGGTCCGGCGGTGGCCCCTGGCGGGCGCGCTGGCCGCGCGCGGCGGGAGCCTGTTCATCGAACGGGACCGGCTGCGCGCCCTGCCCGGCACGGTCGCCGAGATCGCCGGCGCCCTGCGCGCGGGCGCGGCCGTGGCCGCGTTCCCCGAGGGCAGCACCTGGTGCGGGCGCGCCCACGGCCGTTTCCGCCGGGCCGTCTTCCAGGCCGCGCTCGACGCGGGCGTGCCCGTCCAGCCGGTCGGCCTGCGCTACCGGTGGCAGGACGGCGGGCCCGGCACCACGGCGGCCTTCGTCGGCGAGGACACCCTGCTGGCCTCCCTGTGGCGGGTGGCCCGGGCCCGCGGCCTGGTCGCCGAGGTGGAGGTCCGGCCGGTGATCCCGCCCGGCGCCCACCCCGACCGCCGCGCCCTCGCCCACGCGGCCCAGCCGGCCGCGCCCGAACCGGCCTGGACCCACGCGGCGCTGGTCGCGAGCGCGCTGGAGGGCCCGCACGGCCAGTTGGGTCCGGCTGCGCCGGGCCCGGTGCGGGGTGGCCGGTCCGTCAGCAGGAACCGGCAGCGACCCGGGGCTCAGGGCATGACCCGTGCCAGATAGGGCGCCGTCGCGCTGCCCTCGGCGCGGGACACCCGGTCCGGCGGGCCGACCGTCACGATCCGGCCGCCCCGGTCGCCGCCGCCCGGACCCAGGTCGATCACCCAGTCCGCGCCCGCCACCACCGTCATGTCGTGCTCCACCACGACGACGGTGTGCCCGGCGTCGACCAGCCCGTGCAACCGGTCCATCAGGACCTCCACATCGGCCGGGTGCAGACCGGTCGTCGGCTCGTCCAGCAGGTACAGGGTGTGGCCCCGGCGCCCGCGCTGGAGCTCGCTCGCCAGCTTGATCCGCTGCGCCTCCCCGCCGGACAGCTCGGTCGCCGGCTGGCCGAGCCGCAGATAGCCGAGGCCCACGTCCAACAGGGTGCCGAGGCTGCGGGCGGCGGCGGGGGAGTCCGCGAAGAACTCCGCTGCGGCCTCCACGGTCAGGTCGAGCACGTCGGCGATGGTCCGTCCCCGGTACGTCACCTGGAGCGTCTCGGGGTTGTAGCGGGCGCCGCCGCAGTCCGGGCAGGGCGCGTAGGTGCTCGGCAGGAACAGCAGTTCCACGCTGACGAACCCCTCGCCCTGGCAGGTCTCGCAGCGCCCACCGGCCACGTTGAACGAGAACCGCCCGACGCCGTACCCGCGCTCCCGCGCCTCCTCGGTGCCGGCGAACACCTTCCGTACGACGTCGAACAGGCCGGTGTAGGTGGCCAGGTTGGAGCGCGGGGTGCGCCCGATGGGCTTCTGGTCGACGCGGACCAGCCGCTCGACGCCGTCCAGGTCCTCCGTCAACTCGCCGATCAGCGTGGACTTGCCGGAGCCGGAGACACCGGTCACCGCGGTGAACGCGCCGAGCGGGAACCGTGCCGTCACCTCCCGCAGGTTGTGCCGGGTCACCGGGCCCACCGTCAACCAGCTCCGCGGTGGGCGGACTTCGCGCGGCGGACCGGGCGACTCGTCGAAGAGGAACACGGCCGTCGCCGACTCCTCGACCGAGGCCAGCTCGGCGACCGGCCCGCTGTACAGCACCCGCCCGCCGTGCTCGCCCGCGCCGGGGCCCACGTCGACCACCCAGTCGGCGCCGCGCACCACCTCCAGGTGGTGCTCCACCACGAACACCGAGTTCCCGGCCGCCTTCAGCCGGTCCAGCACGGTCAGCAGGGCCTCGGTGTCCGCCGGGTGCAGCCCCGCGGACGGCTCGTCCAGCACGTACACCACGCCGAACAGCCCGGACCGCAACTGCGTGGCGAGCCGCAGCCGTTGCAGCTCGCCCGCCGAGAGGGTGGGGGCGGCCCGGTCCAGGCTGAGATAGCCGAGCCCCAGCTCGACCACCGGCGCGATCCGGGACATGAGGTCGGCCGTGAGCACCCGGGCCGTCTCCGTCCCGGTGCCGCCGTCGAGCAGTCCCGCGAGGTCGGTCAGCGGCAGCGCGGCCAGCTCGGCGATGGTCCGCCCGCCGAACGTCACCGCGAGGGCCTCGGGCCGCAGCCGGCTGCCCCCGCAGGCGGGACAGGGCGCGCTGGCCAGGAAGCGCTCCGCCTTCGCCCGCAGGGTCGGCGACTTGGTGTCGGAGAACGTCTTCAGGACGTACCGGCGGGCGCTCATGTAGGTGCCCTGGTACGGCCGTTGGATGCGGTCGGCGTCCCGGACCGGGTGGACGGTGACCACCGGCTGCTCGTCGGTGAACAGGATCCACTCGCGCTCACGCGCGGGCAGTTCGCGCCAGGGCCGGTCCACGTCGTGACCGAGCGTGTCCAGGATGTCCCGCAGGTTCTTGCCCTGCCAGGCGCCCGGCCAGGCCGCGACGGCGCCCTCCCGGATGGTCAGCGAGGGGTCCGGGACCAGCAGCTCCTCGGTGGTCTCGTGCACCTGCCCGAGGCCGTGGCACGTGGGGCAGGCACCGGCCGCCGTGTTCGGCGAGAACGCGTCCGAGTCCAGCCGCTCGGCGCCGGGCGGGTAGGCGCCGGCGCGCGAGAACAGCATGCGCAGCGAATTGGAGAGGTTGGTGACCGTGCCCACCGAGGAGCGCGAGCCGGGGGCGGAGCGGCGCTGCTGGAGCGAGACCGCGGGCGGCAGCCCGGTGATCTCGCCGACCTTGGGCGCCCCCACCTGGTGGATCAGCCGGCGCGCGTACGGGGCGACCGACTCGAAGTACCGCCGCTGCGCCTCGGCGTAGACCGTGCCGAACGCCAGGGACGACTTGCCCGAGCCGGAGACGCCGGTGAAGACGGCGAGGACGTCCCGGGGGATGTCCACGTCGACGCCCTTGAGGTTGTGCTCGCGGGCGCCGCGGACGCGGACGTACGGATCATGGGGGCTGTGCATCGGGGGGATACTCTAACCGCCCCCGCGCGCTAGACCTGCGGGGGGTTGTCCCGGTCCTGCGGCCGGGTGCCGAACTCGTCGCGCAGTTTGTCCTGGCCGGTGTCGACCTGCGACCGGTACTTGTTCCCGGTGCGCTCGTCGATGTAGTCGCCGCCCTTGTCGATGCCCTTGTCGGCCATACCCTCACGGCCCTTGAGCATGCCCTTGATCTTGTCCTTGAGGGACATGGCAGCCCTCCTCGTCGTTAGGGGTTCGCCCTCCCAGGGTCACCGGCCCGGGCCGGGTTCGCATCTCGGGCGGGTCACCTGACCGGCGCGAAGAGCGCGGCGAGCCGCCGGTGGGAGTCGAGCAGGGCCGTACGGTCGTAGGTGCTGGTGGTGACGAGCACCTCCTCGGCGCCCGTCTCCTCGAGCACGGTCTCCAGCTCGTGGGCCACCTGGTCCGCGGTGCCCGCGATGTGCCCGGCGAGTCCGGACGCGTAGAGGTCCCGTTCCTTCGCGGTCATCGCGCGGGCCTCGACCGCCCCGGCGGGGGCGAGCGGCGGGAAGGTGCCGTGCGTACGGGAGTACGCCATCGCCCAGGCCTCGGGGACCAGCAGCCGGCGCGCCTCGGCCTCGGTGCCGGCGACCGCCACCGTGCCGGAGATCACGACGTACGGCTCGGACGCCCAGCGGGAGGGGCGGAACAGGGAGCGGTACTGGTCGATGCCGCGCAGCATCTTCGCACGGTCCCGCAGGTCTCCGATGACCATGGGCAGGCCCGCGCGGGCCGCGATGCGCGCGCCCTCGCCCATGGCCAGCACGAACGGCGGCACGGTCAGCCCCTCCGCGGGGCGGGCGTGCACCCCGGTCGGCGAACTGCCCGTGAACCAGTCCAGCAACTCGCCGAGCTGGGCCGCGAAGTCCTCCGCGTCGCCCTTGTCCCGGCCGAGCGCCCTGCGCACCCCGTCCGTGAAGCCGACGGAGCGGCCGAGCCCCATGTCGACACGGCCCGGGAACAGGGCCTCCAGCACCCCGAACTGCTCGGCGACGACCAGGGGTTGGTGGTTGGGCAGCATGACCCCGCCGGTGCCGACCCGGACGGTGCGGGTGGCGGCGGCGACCGCGGCGGCGAGCACGGTCGGCGCGGAGCCGGCGACACCCGGCACGCCGTGGTGCTCGGACACCCAGAACCGGTGGTAGCCGAGCGCCTCCACCTCGCGCGCCAGCGCGACGGTGTCCCGCAGCGCCTCGGCGGGCGGGTGGCCCTCGCGGGTGCGGGAGCGGTCGAGGACGGAGAACCGGGTCCGGCTGATCAGTGTGCTGCTCACAACAGGGTCCAACGCCGTGGCAGGCCCGGGATTCCCGCGGCCACCCCCGGTGGGTGCGCGGGTACGCACCGTACGGCCGGCCGGGGCCTGGTTAGGGTGGTCGGTGTGACCGACAGCAGCAAGCGCCCGCTCGCCGTGTTCGACCTCGACAACACGCTTGCCGACACCGCCCACCGCCAGCACTTCCTGGAGGGCCGGCCGCGGAACTGGGACGCGTTCTTCGCCGCCGCGCCCCAGGACCCGCCGATCGCCGAGGGCGTGGCGCTGGCCGTGGAGAGCGCCCGCGCCTGCGAGGTCGTCTACCTCACCGGCCGCCCCGAGCGGTGCCGCCGCGACACGCTGGAGTGGCTCGCGGCCCACGGGCTCCCGGCGGGGCGCGTGCACATGCGGCGCGCCGCCGACCGCAGGCCGGCGCGGTTCACCAAGCTGGAGATCCTGCGCCGGCTCGCCCGGGACCGGGAGGTCCGGGTGGTCGTGGACGACGACGAACTGGTCTGCGACGACGCCGAGCGGGCCGGTTTCACCGTCGTACGGGCCCGCTGGGCCGCGAAGTCGGCCGCCCTGCAAGAGGTGCAGGAGCGGGAAGGACGTACCTGAGCAGGGCGCGAGCGGACGGGCTCAGTCGCCGTCCTCCAGGCGGAAGCCGACTTTCAGGCCCACCTGGTAGTGCTCGATCCTGCCGTTCTCGATCTGGCCGCGGACCTGCGTCACCTCGAACCAGTCCAGGTTGCGCAGCGTCTGGTCGGCGCGGGCGATGCCGTTGCGGATGGCCTGGTCGACGCCCTCGTGCGAGGTGCCGACGATCTCGGTGACCCGGTAGGTGTGGTTCGACATGCGGTGCTCCTCTCGTGTCACGCCGTACTCCACCGTGCCGTATCGGCGCTCCGCGCGCACGGCGTCGCGGGCCGGCCGGGGTCCGGCCCTTGACCTCCGCATTGGTCCATACCAAAATCCGGAACACCCGTACGAGCCGCGCGCTCGTCCCCCCACGTCGGGCCCCCACCCCTGTCCCAGCACTCTCGCCAGACAGAACAGGACCCCTCGTGAGACGTCGTCTGCTCGCCCTCATCTGCGTCACCGGTTCGCTCGTCAGCGGCTGCGGGATGCTCCCCGGCGACCACGACCGCAAGACCGTGACCGTGTGGCTGATGAAGGGCAGCGCCTCCGGGGAGTTCCTGCGGCGGTTCACCGAGGACTTCGAACGCACCCACGAGGACCTGCGGCTGGACATCCGCATCCAGGAGTGGACCGGCATCGTGGACAAGGTCCGCGGCGCGCTCAAGGCCGGCTCCGGCGACGGCCCCGACGTCATCGAGGTCGGCAACACCCAGGTGCCGCTGTACGCGGACGGCGGCCGGCTCGCGGACCTGACCCTGGAGTCGATGCGGGACTGGGGCAAGGAGAAGTGGCTGCCCGGTCTCGCCGAGCCCGGCAAGGACGGAAACAAGCAGTACGGCATCCCGTGGTACGCCGCCAACCGCGTCGTCATCTACCGCAAGGACCTGTTCGAGCAGGCCGGCGTCACCAGCCCGCCGAAGACCCGCGACGCATGGCTCGCCGCCACCGAGAAGCTCGACTCCGGCGGCAACCAGGGCATCTACCTCGCCGGACAGGACTGGTACACGCTCTCCGGCTTCATCTGGGACGAGGGGGGCGACCTCGCCCGGGAGAAGGACTACGAGTGGCAGGGCACCCTGGACACCCCGGCCGCACTGCGCGGCATGGACTTCTACCGCCGGCTCCAGGCGCTGGGCGAGGGGCCCGTGGACGCCGACGAGGAACACCCGCCCCAGGCCGGGGTGTTCGCCGGCGGCAAGGTCGCGCAGATCGTCGCCGTACCCGGGCTCGCCCAGGCGGTCGTCCGGCAGAACCCGGGCCTGAAGGACAAGCTCGGCTTCTTCCCCGTGCCCGGCCGGACCGCCGGGCGGCCCGGCACGGTCTTCACCGGCGGCTCGGACCTGGTCGTCCCGCGCAACACCGACGACCAGTTCGCCGCGACCGCCGTCGTCGGGGCGCTCACCGGCGCCAAGTGGGACACCGAGCTCGCCCGCGCCATGAACTACGTGCCCAACAAGACCACGCTGGCCGACGCGGTCGGGGGCGAGGAGGGGGTCGCCGCCATGGCCGCGGGCGCGGCACACGGCCGGGCGACCCCCAACACCCCTCAGTGGGCCGACGTGGAGGCCGACAACCCGATCAAGGAGTACATGACCCGGGTGCTGGGCGGCGCGGACCCGGCGACCGAGGCCCGCCGCGCCTCACGCGAGATCACCGAGGCGCTCGCCCCGAACGTGGGCTGACCGGGCGCACCCGGCTCACCGCGCCATGCTCAGCGACAGCGCGAACCGGCCCTCGGCGTCCGTCCACCAGTGGGTCAGCTCCAGGCCTGCCGCGGCCAGTTCTCCGGTCACGCCCTCCTTGCGGAACTTGGCCGACACCTCGGTGCGCAGCTCCTCGCCCGCCGCGAAGTCCACGGCGAGATCCAGCGCGGGCACCTTCACGGTCTGCCCGGTACGGGAGCGCAGCCGCATCTCGATCCACTCCCGCTCGGCGTCCCACAGGGCCACGTGGTCGAACGCGTCCGGGTCGAAGTCGGCGCCCAGTTCGCGGTCGACCACGGCCAGCACGTTCTTGTTGAACGCGGCCGTCACCCCGGCCGCGTCGTCGTACGCCCGGACCAGCACCCGTTCGTCCTTCACCAGGTCCGTGCCGAGCAGCAGTCCGTCGCCCGGTGCGAGCAGCGCCCGCACCGAGGCGAGGAACCCCGCGCGTTCGACGGGCAGCAGGTTGCCGATCGTGCCGCCGAGGAAGGCCACCAGCCGGGGCCCCGGTGTGGCGGGCAGGGTCAGCGGGGCGGTGAAGTCGGCGATCAGCGCGTGGACTTCGAGGTCGGGGCGCTCCTCGATCAGGGCCCCGCCGGCCTGGGTGAGGGCGCTCTCGCTGACGTCGACCGGGACGTACGCCGAGAGGGGGAGCGCGTCGATCAGGTAGCGGGTCTTCTCCGAGGAGCCCGAGCCCAGTTCGACCAGGGTGCGGGCACCGCTCGCGGCGGCGATCTCACCGGACCGGGCGGCGAGGATCTCGCGTTCGGCGCGCGTGGGGTAGTACTCGGGCAGTTCGGTGATCCGCTCGAACAGCTCGCTGCCGCGGGCGTCGTAGAACCACTTGGGCGGCAGCCACTTGGGAGTGGCGGTGAGGCCGCGCAGGACGTCGGCGCGCAGCGCGGCGTCCGTCGCGTCCTCGGGGAGCGTGCGGGTGACGTGCAGGGGGCTCAACGGCAGGGCTCCTTCGGTGATCGGGGTGCCCCCGCTCGGGCGGAGCCGAGCGCGGGCGAGGCCGCCGGGTCCTCCAGCGGGGCGAGCAGCACGCCGGCGCGGCTCGCGGTGAGCACGGTGCGGTCGGGGGCCTCCCGCCAGAGCGGGTCGTCGTCGTACGGCTCGGAGGCGACGACCGTGCTCCGGCCGGGCTCCGTGCGGTACCAGAGCGAGTCGCCCCAGGCGGTGGCCGTGATCGTGGCTCCGTCGGTCAGCAGCAGGTTGAGGCGGGAGGCAGGGGCCGCCCACGCCAGCTGGCGAACCGTTTCTCCCATGGCCTGGTCCGCTTCGTCGCCGCTGCGCAGCCGGTGCAGGACCAGTGCCCAGACGAACGCCGAGTCGTTACGGGCCTGGAGCGAGAGCAGCTCGACCGGTGGCAGCGCGGACACCAGGGGCGCCGCCGCGTCCGGCCAGCCCGCGACCGCGCCGTTGTGACTGAACAGCCACCGCCCGGACGCGAACGGCGCCGCGGCGGCCTCGGCGTCCGCCCCCGCGAAGGTCGCGTCCCGGACGGCCGCGAGCACGGCGCCCGAGCGCACCACCCGGGACAGGTCGGCGAAGGACAGGTCGGCCCAGATCGGCCCGGCCCGCCGGTAGCGTGCCGGTACCGGGTCCTGCGAGGCGTACCAGCCGACCCCGAAACCATCGGCGTTGACCGTGCCGTACCGCTGCCGGCGCGGCGCCCACGACTGGCGGAACAGACTGTGCGGGGGTTCCACGAGGACCCGGCCGAGCGGTTCCTCGGGGCCCAGGTAGGCGAGGTGACGGCACATCAGACCGCCTCCGAGCGGGCGGTGCGGAACCCGGAGAAGATCTGCCGGCGGATCGGGTAGTCCCAGTTGCGGAAGGTGCCCCGGCAGGCCACCGGGTCCACGGCGAACGAACCACCGCGCAGCACCTTGTGCTCGGGGCCGAAGAACACCTCCGAGTACTCCTTGTACGGGAAGGCGCGAAAGCCCGGGTACGGCAGGAAGTCGCTCGCCGTCCACTCCCACACGTCACCGATCAGCTGCCGGACGCCGAGCGGCGAGGCACCGGCCGGGTAGCTCCCGGCGGGAGCGGGCCTGAGGTGCCGCTGGCCCAGGTTGGCGTGTTCCGGCGCCGGGTCGGCGTCCCCCCACGGGTAGCGCCGCGAGCGGCCGGTGGCCGGGTCGAAGCGGGCCGCCTTCTCCCACTCCGTCTCGGTGGGCAGCCGCCGCCCGGCCCAACGGGCGTAGGCGTCCGCCTCGTACCAGCACACGTGCAGCACCGGCTCGTCGGGCGGGACCGGTTCCGTGATCCCGAACCGGCGCCGCAGCCACTGGCCGCCGTCCCGCCGCCAGAACAGCGGGGCGGCTATGGCGTGCTGCCTGATGTGCGCCCAGCCCTCCGGCGACCACCAGCGCTCGGTGTCGTAGCCGCCGTCCTCCATGAACGCCTGGTACGCCGCGTTCGTCACCGGGGTCGTGTCGATCCAGAACGGCGCCACCTCGCGCGGGTGCGCCGGGCGCTCGTTGTCCAGCGCCCAGGGCTCACTGGAGGTGCCCATGGTGAACGGGCCGCCGGGGACGAGGACTTCGGCCGGCCCGGTGAAGAACGGGACCGGCTCCGGGTCCGGGGCGGTCAGCGCCTGCGGGCCCTTGCGGAGCTGGTGGGTGATCAGCATGGTCTCGTCGTGCTGCTGTTCGTGCTGGGCGATCATGCCGAAGGCGAAGCCGGCCTCGGTCAGCCGGGTGCCGTGGAAGTCCGCTGCCTGGAGCAGGTCCAGCGCCCGGCCGCGCACCTCGGCCGCGTACCGGCGGGCCTCGGCGGCCGGCAGCAGCGGCAGGGTGGGGCGCTCGGACCGCGGGTGCTCGAAGGCGTCGTACAGGCTGTCGATCTCGGGCCGCATCGCCTCCCGGCCGCCGACCGCCCGCAGCAGCCACAGCTCCTCCTGGTTGCCGATGTGTGCCAGGTCCCACACCAGTGGGGACATCAGCGGCGAGTGCTGGGCGGTGAGGTCCGGTTCGTCGACGCAGGAGGTCAGCAGCGTGGTGCGGTCGCGGGCGGTGGTGAGGGAGGCCAGCGCGCGCTCCCGCAGCGCCTCGGCGTCCGTCTCGGCCGTCTGGGTCTCGATGTCGGTCTCGGGGGCGGTCATGTACGGATGTCCTTCCTCCCGCGGGCGGTGCGGGTTCCGGCCGGGCCGGACCCGGACGAGGGCGGGGCGGTCACGGGCAGCCGGTCCAGCAGGTCGTCGGCCGGGCAGCGGCCCCGGGCGACATAGCGGTCCCGGTACGCGGCCACGGCGTCGGTGACCCGGGTGGTGGCGCCGAGCCGGGGCAGCGCGTCCAGGGCCGCCGCGAAACAGACGTCGGCGGCCTCGCGCAGCTCCGGGTCGGCGAGCCCGGACCGGGCCGCGTCGACCCACAGGGGGTTGTGCGGGGCCGGGAGGTCAAGGGCCCGTTCGGCCAGTGGTTTCACGGTCCGGTAGGCGGTCTCGGCGGCCTCCGGGTCGTCGAACAGCGCCGCCGTCACCGCGAGCGGCACGATCCAGCCGTCCTCGCCGGGCTGGGCGTCGATCATCCGCAGCTCCAGATGGCCGCGCGGCCGGACCGGCGGGAACAGCGTGGTGAGGTGGTAGTCGAGGTCCGCCCGGGTGGGCGGCCGGGGCGAACCGGAGCGGGTCCACTCCCGGAAGGTGAGCCCCTCGGGCACCTCCCACGGTCCGCTGTCCCGGCGCACGCACATCACGGGCGCGTCCAGCACGTGCCGGGCCCAGGCGGCCCGCGGCTCGCCGTTCGGCGGGGGAGCGCCGGCCCGGCCGGCACCTATCTCCGTCCATATCAGCTGCCGTGCGGACTGCCAGCCCGTGGGGCGGCCGCCGATCAGCGGCGAGTTGGCGAACGCGGCCACCAGGACCGCGCCCAGCTGGTGCGCCAGCCACCAGCGCCGGGCGTGCCCCAGCGGGCCCGGCTCCTCCTGTCCGGCGTCCACGCAGACCTGGACGGACGCCGAGGCGCACATCATGTGCCGGCCGGCCGGACCGGTGCGGTCCAGGCAGGTCTCCATGGCGTCGTAACGGGGCTCGCGCAGGAATCTGCGGGGCGGGTGCCAGGGATCGTGACCGATGCCCGCGAGGCCGAGACCGTCCTGGGCCAGCACGGCCCGGACGGCGTCCAGGTCGGCGGAGACGGTGTCGACGCACTCCATCAGGGAGGCGGCGGGCGGCGAGCTCAGCTCCAGCTGGCCGCCGGGTTCGACGGTGAGCGCCGATCCCAGGGGTACGGCCCGCACGGTGGCGTAGGCCGCTTCGAGTCGTTCGGGTGTGACCGGGAGCTGCGGCAGCTCCAGCGGGTGGACGAGCCACTCCAGCTCGACACCGAGGGTGCGGGGCGGTCCGGTCTTGAAGCAGATGCCCCGGACCAGGGCCTCCACCTCGGCCTCGGTGACGGCGGTGCGGTGCTCCGTACAGTCACCACCGTCGCTCTGTACATGAGACATGTCGGGATCCTCCTGAGATTCCACCATGCCACGGGCCCAGCGTCCCGGCCCGTGGCACTCGTTCCACCCAAGACCTTCGCACCGATTCGCACAAGAGTGCCAGCGGGGACGTTCCGGATCCGTCACTTCCGTTTCCTTGTGTGTTTCCGGGCCGTTGCGGAGCCGGGAAACTCCGTTGCACCGCATCACCAGCATCGCCCAGGATGCGTGCATGAGCACGACGGGGGAGACCGCGCGGGCCGCGGTCGTGGCGCCCACGGGGGTGGCGCCGTGAGCGCGCGCCTGCGCGGGATCGCCGAGGAAACGGAACGTATCGTGGCCGCGGGCCGGTATTGCGCGTCGGACGGCCGGGAGGTGTCACTCGCCGAATCGGTGCAGGCCGCGCGGGCGGGCACCCGGATGTACGGCCCCGCCCCGGTGCCGGTGACACCGGCAAGCGGAACCGAGTTGGCGGTCGAGGTCACCGGCGAGAGCAGCCTGGAGGCGGCCCGCAGGCTCGCCGACGCCCCCGTCGCCGTCCTGAACTTCGCCTCCGCCCGTAATCCCGGCGGCGGTTACCTCAACGGCGCGCAGGCGCAGGAGGAGGCCCTGTGTCGCGCCTCCGCGCTGTACACCTGCCTGCTGACGGCCCGCGCCTTCTACGACCATCACCGCACCGACCGCGATCCGTTCTACTCGGACCGCGTGATCCATTCCCCGGCCGTCCCCGTCTTCCGCGACGACCGGGGCCGGCTGCTCCCCGAGCCGTACCACGCGGGCTTCCTGACGGCCGCCGCCCCCAACGCGGGGGTGATCCGGCGAACGGCGCCGGAGCGGGCCGCCGCGCTCCCGGCAGCCCTGGCCGTACGGGCCGGACGCGTCCTGGAGACGGCCGCCGCCCACGGTTACCGGCGGCTGGTGCTCGGCGCCTGGGGCTGCGGCGTCTTCCAGAACGACCCGGCGCGGGTCGCGGGAGCCTTCCGGACGCTACTGGGACCTGACGGCCGGTTCGCTCGGGCGTTCGATCACGTGGTGTTCGGTGTGCTGGACCGGACGCCGGGGGCGGTGGTGCGGGGGGCGTTCGAACGGGCGTTCCCGGAGTCGGTGGGGGTGTAGCGGGGCTTCGGAGATTCGGGAGTGGGGGGTCCGGCTGCCGGCTCGGTCCGGGGGCGGACCCGCCCGTAGCGCTCGACCGTGGGCACGGCCCGTGGGGCTCGGGGGCGGTCAGGTCCAGCCGTAACGTTCGTGCAGGCGTTGGCGGACGAGGTTGAACCGCATGCGGTCCAGTGCGCACGCCTCGCGGCGCATGCCCTGCTCGTGCAGCCGCAGCACCCGGTCCACGTCCACCCACGAATCACGGCCCGACCGGTCCCAGGGTCCGCTCCCGATCGCCACCCACTCGCGGTCGGCGTCGTGCCGCTTGCTGGACAACTGTACGGCGAGCAGGGTGCCGGCGGCCTCCCGGGCCACCACCAGCACCGGGCGGTCCTTGCCCCGGCCGTCGTTCTCCTCGAACGGCACCCAGGTCCACACGACCTCCCCGGGGTCCGGGTCGCCGTCATGGGCCGGGGAGTACTCGGTCCGCACCCGGCCGACCTCGCGCGGGTCGGCCTCGGTGGTGGCGTGCGGGCCGTACCGGCCGGGGACGTTCTCTTCGGTAAACGTGCTCACGGAGGCACCCTAAGGGCTCTCCCGTAATGATCTGAAGTGCGCTGACGCTGACGGGCCACCCCGCTCGACCGTCACCCGGCCAGGGTGAGTTGTGCAGGCGTACGAGGCCGAGCATGGCATGGTGGACGCCGTCGCCTTCCAGGCGGCGGTCGAGCAGGATCTTCCGGCCCTCCAAGCGGGCGAGGGCGTGCTCGACGCGGGCGCGGGCCGTGCGATTCCCCTGCGCTCGCGACGGTGCGGGATGACCAGGCCGGCACCCCGGTAGCCGCCGTCTGCAATGACCGTGCCCCTGCCGACAGCGACCACAAGCCGGGTGTCGGCATCGATGGCACAAAGCGTCGCAATGGGGCAGCCATCGTCATGGCAGGTCGGGCCTGGGCGTCACTCCCATCTTGTGGACCGGGCAGTGGTGGGCGGAACGGACCGGGGGCCTCGCCCCCATGACGCAGCTAATCCCGGTCGTCGAAGTACAGCGGCGACAGTCTGGCGCCACGCTCTGAGGCGTCTGCATCAGGCGGCGTGACATGGGCGAGGTCACCGTCGATCGGGATGTCGAACTTCCGGCCGATCTCGGCGACAGCAACTCCGACCCGGCCGCGCAACAGGCCCAGGGCCTGAAGCCCCAATGTCCACTGCATCCGATCCCGATCCCGGGGTGAGGCGTTTCCTTGCGTTCTCTCGGCGAACCTGCGTGCCGACTCCACATCAGTCAGCCACTGCCTCACGGCGGCGCGCATTGCGCGCACTTGCTCCCGAAGCTCCTCGGACTCACACTGTTCGACCTGCTCGTTCAGATAGGCACGCAGCGCCTCGATCGAGCCCCAAGTCCCGTCCTCCTCTTCGAGCTCATATGGCGCATGCAGCACGCGGTGATCTTCCAGGCGAAGCAGGATCGATCTTGCCCGCTCGCGCTCACTCCGAGTGAACTCCAGACTGGCGCCTTGCCCGAAGAACGAGAAGCTGATCGTCTGCAATCGGCCGCGCCAGCGCCAGCGCCACTGCTTGAACATTCCCACCTTCCAGCTCCTGCAACAGGTGAGATCAAGCTAGTGTCCTGCGCCGGTAGTCCGTCGTTAGATCTTGTATGAGTTCTCCTGCCGGGGTGCCGG
>NZ_BMVN01000047.1:0-59042 GCF_014650735.1 Streptomyces canarius | reverse complement strand
GGGGAACAGCACGCCGCAGTCGACGATCAGCAGCTTGCCCGCGTGCTCGAAGACGGTCATGTTACGGCCGATCTCACCCAGGCCGCCCAGGGCGATGACCCGCAGCCCTCCTTCAGGAAGAGCAGGGGCGGCTTTCAGTTCGGGGTGTGGATGACTCATACCCTGACGGTACCCGGAGAGCGGGACAGGGTGATCCATTACCTGTGCGATCTCTTCCTCCCGACGGGGTCGGGGCACCACAGCGGGTGTCCGGGGACGATCCGATGACGCCGGCGGCCGGACAGGGAGGGGTCAAGGCGGCACCGCCTTCGATGGGTCAGCCGTGCGCCCGGTGGTGCCGGCGAAGATCTCGTGCCCCTTGTCGTCGTGGCCGGCCTCCGCGGCCTCCTGGTGGGCCTCGCCGCTGGGCCACTCGGTGTACAGCAGTGCCCGAGTGCCGTCGGCGCTGTGCCGGAAGCGCGCCCGATCTTGCCCCGGGTGGCCGCCGTCCCTCGGCTGGCGGCGTTCACGGCGTCCGTGAAGGCGCGCTGCCACTCGACTCCATGACGTCCAAGGCCGCGGTGACCAGGCAGCCGGGCGTGTGAGTCTCGTCGGCTACGGCGAGAGCGAGGTACCGGCGGTATCGAGACGGCCCCGCGAGGGCGGCTGTCAAGCCGCTGCCCCGCAGGTACGGGTCGTAGGCGGCGTCACCGGCCCCCTGCGCGCAAGTCGGCACCGTGTCACCGTCGGTGCTCAGGAACCAGGACAGTGCGGCGCGCCCGTGCGCCCACGGGTCGCAGCCGTGCCATTACGAACCCGTCCTCACGGCAAGGACCAACCGACCGACGCCTCCCACCACTACCGTCCGAGCCGTGCCCGGATTCGTTCGATCACAGGTCACTGCTCGAACGTCCCGTTATTCGGATGCTTGTGTGCCGGCTCGGGCGGGGTCAGACACTCGTCCATGCTTCGATGAAGGCGTTACGTCCCGCCGCATCGAACGACTTGTGGTCCGCGTGAAGGACGCGCCAGGCGGTGAGTTCCAGGTCCCGGAGCCAAAGTTCGCCGATGACCTGTGTTTTGAGATCAGGAAGGTGGTCGGACTCGGTGAGCGCCTGGCCGATCACCTCTGCGGCCGCAACGCGCTGGGGAGCCGTCATCTCGTCTACGGCCGAGAGGATCTGTCCGGCCAGACCGGTTCCCTCTCCGGCCAGCGAACGCAGCACCAGGTCCTTGATATTGGTCGGCAGCAGGTAGGCGGTGCCCGAGGACCTCCACAGGTTCGACCAGAAGCGTTCTCCTGCGTCGGTGGGGGCGGGGAGCGCGGCCAGCAGTCCGAGGAGATGCGCGGTGGCCGCGTAGCCGTCGGAGTGGGCCGCCGCGAGGACCGCTATGCCGGCGACACGCTCCACGTCGAGACGGCCGGTTTCGAACTGTGAGGGCAGCCCCAATCTCTGTTCCAGCTGATCTGCGAGGGGGGCGGATGCGTGGGAGGGGAACTCGGGAAGCATCGGCGGTCCTTGGGCGTAGGTGGGTGGAGATACGCGCTCGGGAACCTTGGTCCTTCCCATGGCCAGGCGGCTTACACGGCTTCCGCAGGCCCAGTTGGTGGCGAGACCCACTTCGAGGGACGCTGTCACGGGCAGGCTCTTAGCATGATCGGATGGTTGCCGATGACGCCCAGAAGAACGAGACAGGACGGGAAGTTGTGTCTGGGGACGCCGTAACCGGTCTCCCCGGCGGATCACATCATGGCAATGCCGGGGAGGAGTTTCACCCGGCTGCCGACCTGGTCGAGTGGGCGGCCGACCTGGTCGAGCCGGTCAAGCCGAAGCTGCGTGGCCGGCTCCATGCCGCGATGGCCCCTGCCTCGGTGAGCGCCGGCATCGTCCTCGTCTGCCTGGCCCGGACCCAGCAGGCGGCCCTGGCCTGCACCGTGTACTCCGTCACCGCCTGGCTGCTGTTCGGGACGAGCGCCGTCTACCACCTGGGCACCTGGGGGCCGGTGGGCGAGGCCGTCCTGCGTCGCCTCGACCACGCCAACATCTTCCTGATCATCGCCGGGACCTGCACCCCTCTGGCCGTGCTCCTCCTCCCTCCTGACCGGCGAACCCTGCTGCTGTGGATCGTATGGACGGGCGCGCTGACCGGTATCGCCTTCCGCGTGCTGTGGGTCAACGCTCCCCGCTGGCTGTACACCCCCTGCTACCTGGCCCTGGGGTGGGCACCGGTGCGTTACCTGCCCGACTTCCTGCACACCGGCGGTGCGGCCGTGGTCACCCTGACAGTGACCGGTGGTCTCCTCTACAGCGCGGGCGCGGTGGTCTACGCCGTTCAACGCCCAGACCCCTCGCCCCGCTGGTTCGGCTTCCACGAGGTGTTCCACGCCTTGACCGTGGCGGCCTTCACCGCGCACTACATCGCCATCTCCCTCGCCGTCTACTGACCACAGCAGCAGGCGCATTCACCACTGCGGCACGGTGCTCTCGCCGCACTATCGGCCGGATCAACAACTGGGGCCGGGTGGGGGGATGCCTGGAGGGGAGGCGGCGGCGCCCGGGTAGGGAGCGTGCCAGCCGCCTCACCCTTTCTGGGCGGCGCCGCGACCGGGGCCGGAGGTGAGCGACGTGCCGGTGGAGCCGTTCGGACACGAGCACCATCTCTGCGCGCCACAGCCCGGCCACGCGCGGGTGTGATAGCCCGCCGATACCGGCGGGCCCGCTCACCTCAGGCTGCGGGCGATGGACTGGACGATCCGCCGGTGCGCCGGTATTCGGCGTTGATGCGCTGGGCTTCTTCGAGCTGGTCTTCGAGGATGATGATCCGGCATGCGGCCTCGATCGGGGTGCCCTGGTCGACGAGCTCACGCGCGCGGGCCGCGATGCGCAGTTGGTAGCGGGAGTAGCGGCGGTGTCCGCCCTCGGAGCGCAGTGGTGTGATCAGTCGCGCTTCGCCGATGGCGCGGAGAAAGCCGGGAGTGGTACCGAGCAACTCGGCAGCCCGGCCCATCGTGAAGGCGGGGTAGTCGTCGTCGTCAAGACGACTCAGCGACTCGTCTGCTGTCATCTCACCTCTCTGTGGAACGCGTGGAGGGGCCTTGGTGCCATTGGCACCAAGGCCCCGAAGGAACTGCAACACCATCTGCCGACCCTAGTGCTGCGCCGGCCTTCTGTTTCCGCCCAGCCGCCTGATACTCCGACGGGGGTGCGGGGATCGCGGATGCGTGACCGGAGACCACCTACCTATCGATGTCCTGCGGTACCCGGGCTCGCGTCTCCCGCCCGGGCGATCCTGATGGTGCTCGACTCCTTCGTTCCTCCCTAGGAACCAGTCACTTGCAAACAGGGACTGCATACTGCTCGTACTGCAACCGCGTCAACTGCGGTCCTGCTCACGGCGGCCCCTCGTCACTTCAGGCCACCCGGTCCGGTCGTCAGCCCCGTCGCCGTCGTACAACAACCTGGCTTCGAAACTCCACCACCGCACCGCCATACGTGGACTAGTGCCCGGCAGTTCGTGTCTGCCGGGCCTTGATCGATCTCAGCTACAAAAGAAACCATAAGCGCGAAGACATCGAATGTCTACTCCAGCCAGCATAGATTTTCTGCGGCTCGACGACGAGGTCTGGCCGTCCGCAGCGCAGGTCCGACGCACGGATGAGACCCGGAGCCGCCCACGGAGCTTCCCGTGGCGGCGCCGACCGCGGTTCTCAGCCCTCTCCGGCGAGCACGGCCGCTCGGGTGGGTTGGCAGGCGGGGCACAGGGTCGGGTGGGCAAGGGCCGGGCATGAACGATCCCGCAGACGAGAGTGACCCTGATGAACACGGTGTCCGTCAACGCCACAGCTGCCCCGTTCCACGCGGCCGTTGCCGGCGCACGCGATACCGCACAAGCGTTCATCGAAGACCTGTGGCAGCCGAACGGCAGCCGACCAATGCCTCGAAGCACGCCCCTGGCGCCCATGCGCACCCCCTGACCTGTAATGCGGCACCAGGGGAGCCGTGTGCGCCCTTCTCGCCCGGTTGCGGCGTCGTCCAAGCCGCCCGGGCGGGCCGGTGCATAGAATCCGATCCCATGCCGAAACCTGACGAGCTGCTCGTTGCGATAGCCGCCCTCGTGGAATCCGGGCAGAGCAATCAGATGACCCTGACCGTGGTCACCAGTGGTGCTGTCATCACCGGTCGGCTGGCTCCGGGAGCCATGTGGAGACAGAGGGCGTCTGAGGTGCTGACGGACTCCGCCGACCTTGGCGAGTTCTCCGCCGTCTTCAACACCCCCGCGAGGAAGGACGGACCGCCCACGCATCTGCATTTCCACGTCGCCCGGATCCTGCAGGGTACGGTGGGGATCCCGGAGACAGGCGGGATGTACCGCGTCGCGATCGAGGACGTCAGTGCCTGGACCGTGGGCGACTTCAGCTACTCCGATCACTTCAGCTACTCCGATCACTGACGCTCTACGGCCGGCAGGCATCCGGGAGGTACAAGGCAGCCCCGCCCATCGTGGACACGGGGCTGCCCTGGCAAGCACCCGAACCCCCGGCTCGCCCTGAGGAACCCGCCGGCCTGTCGCGCTACCTCACCGAGGCCGACCGCATCCACATCGCTGACCGGCTCGGGGAGAAGGTGTCCGTCCGGGCCATCGCGGCCGAGCTTGGCCGCAGTCCCTCCGCCGTGAGCCGGGAGATCCGCCGCAACCGCACGCTCATGCCCAACGGCAGCTGGTACTACCGTCCGCACGCCGCCCAGCGCCGCGCGGACGCCCGCAAACCGCGCCCCAAGCCCGGCAAGATCGGCCAGAACCCCAGGCTGCGGGACTTCCTCCAGGACCACCTGACCCGGCGGTAGAGCCCGGAGCAGATCTGCCACGCTCTACGGGCACGCTTCCCCGACCAGCCGGAGACGCACGTGGTCCACGAGACGATCTACCCGGCGCTTTGCGTCCAAGGCCGCGGGGAACCGAGGCGCCGGCTGACCCGGGCCCTGCGGACCGGACGCGCGTTGCGCCGCCCGCACCGGCACTCGGCAGCCCGCCGATCGCGGTTCGTGCCCTCCATGGTCATGATCAGCGAACGGCCCGCCGAGGCCGCCGACCGGGCTGTCCCCGGCCACTGGGAAGGCGACCTGGTCGTCGGCAAGAACAACGGCTCCGCCATCGGCACCCTGGTCGAACGCAGCACCCGCTGCCTGATGCTCGTGCACGTCCCACGCGACCACGGCGCCGCCGCCGTCCGCAACGCGCTCACCGAGACCGTCCTGATCCCCCGCTCACCTGATGCGGTCCCTGACCTGGGACCGCATCGAGATGGCCTCCCACCGCGCCTTCACCGTCACCACAGACATCCCGGTCTACTTCTGCGACCCGGCCAGCCCCTGACAGCGCGGCTCGAACGAGAACACCAACGGCCTGCTGCGGCAGTACTTCCCCAAGGGCACCGACCTGTCCCGCCACACCCGCGAGGACCTGGACGCCGTCGCCACCGAACTCAACAGCCGCCCAGGCAAAACGCTCGACCGGGAGACCCCAGCCGAGCGTCTGTCCGAACTGCTCGCGGCTTGATCAACTCACCGCGGTGTTGCTCCGACCCCTGGAATTCGCCCACGCCGGTGGGAGCTCACCGCTCTGTTCGGCTCACACCTGTCCGTAAGTCAGGCGGACAGGGGGAGTGCCGAGCGTTGCGGAAGCCGGCTCGTACGGGCCGGCCAGGGGCGCAGATGTGGCGGTAGGGCGGGTGCGGCAGGTGAAGCCGAGTCGGGTCATGGCCCTGAGGACTTCGCCGGTGCTGAAATCACGGCGGTCCTGGCGGGTGATGACCTGGCCGACCTGCTTGGCGGGGTAGTGGCGTCGTCCGATGATGACGAACTCACCGGTGACCGGCTCAGGTGTGACGCCCTTCATCGATTCCAGCACGCCGCTCTTGGTCAGATCGAACGGGAAGCGGGCGATGACACAGCGCATGATGCCTCCAGGGAGAAGAGAAGACGGGGCCGGGTAGGGGTGAGGGCGGTTCAGCGAGAGAGGGCGACGACGCCCAGAGCGTTGCCGTGTCCGTCGACCACGGGCGGGGCCCCGAGCCGGCGGCAGCGCATCGCACGCTCGGCTTCGGCCCTCGTGGCCAGCGGCGAGGCGAAGGGCCCGATGACGTCGGCGACGTCACGCAGGCGGATCCGGTCCGTGTATCCGGAACCGTCACGAACGGCCGTGAGCCGGTCCCGGGTGACCAGGCCGGTGCACATACCGTCCTCGTCGCAGACGACCAGATGACCTGTACGGGCGGCGGCCATCACGGACAGTGCCACCTCCACGGTCATGTCCTCCCAGACCTGCGGTTCGGCCGCGTCCATGGTGTCGGCCACCGTGCTGTGCGCGGGGTGGGCACTCGCCGGGCGGAACTGCGTCTGGTCCAGTGTCAAAGGGTGCCTCCTGCGGAGTTGGGCCGGCTTCCTGATCACCAAGGTTCTATGCCGCCGCACCGGCGGTGGACTGCCGTACGGGCGCGCGGCGGGCCGCCGAGACGGGGCGGCGTCGGCCGCGTGAGGTGGCGCCGCGCTTCTTGGGGCGTTCGACCACCGGTGCGGTGATGACGACCGGGATGCCGGAGGGGGCCTGGGCGCCGGTGATGCGGTGCAGGGCCTCTTCGCCGACGCGGACCTGGGTGGTCTGCGGGACGATGCCGGCCGCTGCCATGAGGCGGGCCATGCTGCGGCGCTGGTTGGGGGTGACCAGGGTGACGACGCTGCCGGACTCTCCTGCGCGGGCGGTACGGCCGCCGCGGTGGAGGTAGTCCTTGTGGTCGGTCGGCGGGTCGACATTGACGACGAGGTCGAGGTTGTCGACGTGGATGCCGCGCGCCGCGACGTTGGTCGCTACCAGCACGTTGACGTGTCCGGTCTTGAACTGTGCCAGCGTGCGGGTGCGCTGTGGCTGTGACTTCCCGCCGTGCAGGGCGGCGGCCCGTACCCCGCTGTTCAGGAGGTGCTCGGTGAGGCCGTCGACGGCGTGCTTGGTGTCGAGGAACATGATCACGCGGCCGTCGCGTGCGGCGATCTGGGTGGTCGCCGTGTGCTTGTCGGCGCCGTGGACGTGGAGCACGTGGTGCTCCATCGTCGTGACCGCGCCGGCCGAGGGGTCGACGGAGTGCACGACGGGGTCGCTGAGGTAGCGGCGCACGAGCAGGTCGACGTTGCGGTCGAGAGTGGCGGAGAAGAGCATGCGCTGGCCTTCGGGGCGGACCTGGTCGAGAAGGGCGGTGACCTGCGGCATGAAGCCCATGTCGGCCATCTGGTCGGCCTCGTCGAGGACGGTGATGGAAACCTCGTTCAGTCGGCAGTCGCCGCGGTCGATGAGATCTTTGAGGCGTCCCGGTGTGGCGACGACGACCTCGGCGCCACCGCGCAGCGCGCTCGCCTGCCGGCCGATCGGCATTCCGCCCACCACCGTGGCCAGCCGCAGCCTCACGGAGCGGGCGTACGGGGCGAGCGCGTCGGTGACCTGCTGCGCCAGCTCACGCGTGGGTACGAGGATCAGCCCCAGCGGCTGCCTGGCCTCGGCGCGCTGCCCGGCCGTACGGGCCAGCAACGCCAGCCCGAAAGCGAGGGTCTTGCCGGAGCCGGTGCGGCCACGACCCAGTACGTCGCGGCCGGCGAGGGAATTCGGCAGGGTCGCGGCCTGGATCGGGAAGGGTACGGTCACGCCGTGCGAGCTGAGCGCGCCCAGCAGCGCCCCGGGCATGTCGAGATCGGCGAAGCCCTCCACGGCGGGGAGCGCGGGAGTGATCGTCCTGGGCAGCGCGAACTCCCCCTGGACCGCGGCGGGCCGGCGGCCGTAACCACCGGAACGGCTCGACCCGGCGGAGCGGCTCCTGGCCGACGAACCGAATCGACTGCCACCCCTTCCGGATTCGGCACTGCTGTTACGGGTGCGGGTGAAGCGGTCGTTCGTGCGTGTGCGGTTCATGCGGAACCTTCCTCGATGCGGCACATATCAGGGAATTCCCGCAGCGATCAGCAGCGCAGAGAATTGCAAGAATGGACCGGTGGAATGCGGAAGCGAATCTGACCGACGAAAAGTCCGTGCGGGTACAGGAGCTGGAATGAGTGGCGCGAAGCGGACGCAATGTTCGGGGAGTGCACCGCGATGAAGCCATGAAGGGATGCGTGCACCACGCTCCGCATACGGTGAGCCTACGGGCTTCCTGGTTGTCATCCGCAGGCAAGACCACTGCGGAAAAATGCAAGTAGCTGGGGCCCGCACCCCGAAGGACGCGGGCCCAGCTACAAGTACGCGACAGTCAGTGTCAGGCGAGAACGATGTTCTCGGCCGTGGGGCCCTTCTGGCCCTGCGCGATGTCGAAGGTCACCTTCTGGCCCTCCAGCAGCTCGCGGAAGCCCTGGGCGGCAATGTTCGAGTAGTGGGCGAACACATCAGCGCCGCCACCGTCCTGCTCGATGAAGCCGAAGCCCTTTTCCGCGTTGAACCACTTCACGGTACCAGTAGCCATGTCATTTCTCCTTTGGGGCAGTGCATCGGGATCCGCGCTGCGCGGGCCCCGTGTCGCCGCGATGATCACCCCGCCGGAAAAGACCCCGGATAACAAAAGCACTTCCAGTGGGCACAGGTGTCGACCGGAGAGCACTTGAAGTTTTGGGAACCACAACTGCAACTGACATCGACAGTAGCACGCCGCAGCGGCCCGTGTACGGCGCATAGTCCCACTTCACTTTAATGCGGTAGAGAAACTGCCTGTCTGTTCCGTTGAAACCTCAGCTCGCGGGCACAGATATTTACCCAGCCGGAGCGTAACGTTTCGGGAAGCATTGGGGGCGCGCCCAGGGTAGGGCTGGTCTTCAGCCATGCCTTCGCGGGAGATACGGTGCTGTGGCCCGCCGTACGAGCCCCAGTCCCGGATGGCGAGGAACTGACGGCCCGGTCGAGGAAGAACTTCGTGCCGGCGATCCCGGGCGGGAGGAAAATTGCAGCGGGCCTTCGCGCGGATACGGCAGGCCATCAGGGACGAGGAAGACCTCCTCCTCTCCCGGGTACAGGAGCCGATGGACACCGGCCGGCTACGCGCACACTCGGCACCACCTGGGCGGCGGTTCGACAGACTCCCCCCGACGCGTCCGCTCCCCGTCATCCCCCGGCGGCCCCCGGGAACGCCCTGCTGGGTGTACCGCTGAGAGACGCAGCGCCCCAAGCGGAACTGAGCGCCCGGAACCGTGTTCCTTGACGGCGCCGCGTCGATCATCTCCGGAGTGCTGCTCTCGACGCGCCTACAGCCTGCCGACAAGGCACGCCATGACGATCGGAGTCTGTAGCGGCCCCGTGGGCTCTGCCCCATGTCACCCCCTCAGCACCCCAAAACCGCAGGCGAGTGCGCATTCTGCTGGGTCCTCCCCAGCCACTCCGCTGGGGAGCGGCTGGGGAGGAACCGGGGAGTCTCTCGCCGGTCAGGGAGGCTCTGGGGAGTTCGAGCGACACAAGCTCGAATGTCCCTGAAAGACGGTGAAAGAGACGTTCCCGCGGGTCAGAGACCACGAAGGGGCCAAAAGCCCAGGTCAGCGGCCCGCCCCGGGGGCTTCCATGCCGAAGGTGCCCTGGAGGGTGGGGCGGGTCGTGAACGTCATCTCTCACCTCGGTGTCCGGGTGCGTCGGTCGGCCCGTCCATCCTCATACAGTCCTCGGAGAGATTCCGGGGTTCCGGGAACGGGGCCGGCGCGGCCCGGACCGTTCCGTTCCGCGAGCGCCGGACACGGGCTCGCCGTCCGCAGAAGGAGCAGCAACGTCCCGCTCGGCCGACCGCTTCTTACCGGTGGACGGACACGTGCCGGTATCGACGCCACCACCGGGACACGGTTCCGTGCGGCCACGACGCCGGGGGCGTGGTACCGGGAGCGGCCGGCGGCGATGCGGGGCCGCCCGGCACGGTGGCTCCGCATCGCCGTTCCGGGCGGCCCCGCTGCGAGAGGCACCGCCGGGGAGGCGCGCGGTGCACGAACACGGCACCGCGTGCCTCCCCGCCCGGTTCCTCGCGCGGACGGTCAGCGGCGGTCCGCCGGCTGGGGAGCCGCGCCCCGGTCCACCTCCTCGAAGAGGGCCGCCGCCCGGGCGGCGGTCTCCTTGGCCCAGGTGCCGGTGCTGAGCAGCGCCAGGGCGACGATGCCGGGGCCGAGGCCGACCAGCAGCCACCGGACGCTGTGTTCCGCGTGGGTGTACGCGATCACAGTCCGTTCGCCCGCGGGCCGAGCCCGACCAGGTCCGACCATCGCCGAGGCCGCGCGCCGCACCGGGGTCAGCGTCCACACGCTGCGCTACCACGAGCGTGCCGGTCTGGTCATCACCGGCGTCGACCGAACGCCCGGCGCCGTTACCACCAGCGGAACCTGACCTGGATCACCCTGTGCACCACGCTCCGGGCGATCGGGATGCCCGTCGAGACGATCCGGCGGTAGGCCGAACTGGTCGCCGCCGGGTACGGCAACGAGGAGGAGCGCCTGGCCCTCATGGAGGCCCACCGCGCCGAAGTGGCCACGAGGATGACGGAGTTGCGGGAGAACCTGGTGCTCCTCGACCACGAGATCGACGTTTGCCGGGGCCGGCTCGCCGCCGGTGACGCCGACCGGCTGTGGGTGCCGCTCCCCAAGCCCCAGGCCGGCTGAGGAGGTCCCGCACCCCCGAGGGACGTGACCGGCGACCGGGGGAACACCACGGCCGGCCCCCGCGTTGATCCCGTGCGGGAGGAACGGAGGCCCAGGCAGTGCACGGTGAGTACAAGGTGCCCGGCGGCAAGCTCGTCGTCGTGGACGTGGACGTCGAGGACGGGGTGCTGCGGCACGTGCGCGTGGCGGGTGACTTCTTCCTGGAGCCGGACGAGGCTCTGGAGGCGGTGAACCGCGCGCTGGAGGGCGCCCCGGCGGACACGGACGCGGCGGGGCTGGCCGCGCGGATCGAGGCGGCGCTGCCCGCGGGGACGGTGATGTACGGGCTGACGTCGGAGGGCGTCGGCATCGCGGTGCGCCGGGCGCTCGCGCACGCCACGGACTGGACGGACTACGACTGGCAGCTGATCCACGAGGCCCCGCAGCCGCCGGCCCTGCACATGGCGCTGGACGAGGTGCTGACCGCCGAGGTGGCCGCGGGCCGGCGGGCGCCGACGCTGCGGGTGTGGGAGTGGGGCGCCCCGGCGGTGATCATCGGCAGCTTCCAGTCGCTGCGCAACGAGGTGGACCCGCAGGGCGCTGCCCGGCACGGCATCGAGGTGGTGCGGCGGATCTCCGGCGGCGGCGCGATGTTCGTGGAGCCCGGCAACACGATCACCTACTCGCTGTCGGTGCCCGAGTCCCTCGTGCAGGGCCTGTCCTTCCAGGACAGCTACGCCTATCTGGACGACTGGGTGCTGGGCGCCCTCGGCGACATGGGCATCCGGGCCTGGTACCAGCCGTTGAACGACATCGCGACCGACCAGGGCAAGATCGCGGGCGCGGCGCAGAAGCGGATCGTCGGCCCCGGCGGCGGCCCGGGTGCCGTGCTGCACCACGTGACCATGTCGTACGACATCGACGCGGACAAGATGGTCGAGGTGCTGCGGATCGGGCGGGAGAAACTCTCCGACAAGGGGACCAGGAGCGCGAAGAAGCGGGTCGACCCGCTGCGGCGGCAGACGGGGCTGCCGCGCGAGGCCGTCATCGACCGGATGATCGCCTCCTTCCGCGCGCGCTACGGCCTGGCGCAGGGCAAGGTCACCGACGAGGAGCTGGCCCGGGCCGAGGAGCTGGCGCGCACCAAGTTCTCGTCGCCGGAGTGGACCGCGAGAGTGCCGTAACCGTAACCAGAGCCGTAATCGCAGCCGTAGCCGTATCCGCGCCGGACCGGCCGGCCGTCGGCGGCTCGTGCTGCTGGCGGTCGACCGGGGGGCATAACGGGCAGAGCAGTACGTCGTGAACGCGCGCCCGTGATCGGGCGGGTACGCAGCGAGTTGGCACTTCCGCCCCACAGGGAGTCGTGTGACACTGTCGTCCCCGTCCACCCTGCGGACCCCTTCCGCACCCCCTCCCCCACGAGAAGTGCGCTGTGCGTTCCCTTCCTCTGCCGCTCGCTCTCACCGCGCGCCTGACGCCGGTCGCGGTGCTCGCCTGTGCCGGCTGGGCGCTGTCGTCCGGCCCGGCCGCGCCGCCGGCCTCCGCCGGGCACCCGACGGCCCAGAAGACGCCCCCCGGGTCCTCCGCCGCCGCACCGTCGTCCAGCGCGGCGGCGAAGACGTACACCACCGCACCCGCCCCCTGCTCCGCCGTGCCCGCCGGCACCGTCAAGTCCCTGGTGCCCGGGGCGAAGACGGCCGGCAAGGAGATCCCGTCCACGGACACCGCGCTGCGCCGCACCTGCTCCTGGAACGCGCTCCAGGGCTACGACTACCGCTGGCTCGACGTGTCCTTCGAGATCAGCGAGTCGGACCAGGGGGCGAAGAAGGAGTACGAGCAGCGGGTCGCCGAGAAGAGCGGCGGCGGGGTCGTCCCCGGGCTCGGGGACAGCGCCTACTCCGTCGTGAACCTCACCACGGAGGACGGCCAGCAGACCCGTGAGGGCGTGGTGCTGGTCCGTGCCGCCAACGCCCTCGTCGTCGTCACGTACAACGGAAGCGACTTCGAGAACAAGAAGGCCCCCGGTACGGACGAGATCAACAAGGGGGCCATCAAGGCGGCGAAGTCCGCGGTGGCCGCGCTGGGCGCCGGCCGGAACTGAGCACGCACACCGGACCGAGGGCTCGGGCCGGTGCCGGGGGCCGGGCGCGTACGCGGTGCGCCGGTGTCGAGAGCAAGTCCGGTCCCGCGCAATGGAATTGAGGTCGACTCCGAGCGCCTGCACCGGTGTTGAGGCCGAGCCCGTGTGCCGGTGGTCAGGCCGGCGGGTCCGTGGGCTCGGTCTCGATGCCGCGGACCACGAAGCCGGCCCGGGGGCCGAGTTCGACGCGGTCGCCGTTGCGCAGGCGGACGGCCCGGTCCGGCACCAGGACACGGTCGTTGACGCGCGTGCCGTTGGTGGCGCCCTGCGCGACCTCGGTCACCCAGGCCGCCCCGTCCGCGGTGTGCACGACGGTGGCGTGCCGGGCCGAGACCGTCTCCTCGTCGGCCAGGATCGCCGCCGCCTCGGGCGCCCAGCTGCTGCTGCGCCCCAGCCGGAGTTCCCCGCCGCGCGGCACGTCGAGGTGCCGACCGCCGGCGCGGAAGACGAGCCGGAGCACACCGCCCGCCAGCCGCTCCGGCCGCGGACCCGTACCGGGCTCCCGGCCGGGCGCGCCGAGCGGGGACAGGCACGCGGGGCACACGGCCGTACCGGCGGGGACGACCCTGCGGCACCCCGGGCACCGCTCGCCGACGGACGGCGGGGACGGGCGGGGTGCGGCGACCGGGGAGGCGACGCCGGCGCCGACCTCCCACTCGTCGTCGTCATCCCAGTCGTGCACCTCCGCCATCTGCGTCTCCCTTCTTGAGCACGACGGTCGTGTCCACCCGTCCGCTGTCGGTCTCCCGTACGTCCGTCACCACGACCGTGGTGCCCGGCCCGAGGTCGGAGGAGGCGAACAGTTCCCGGGCGAGCGGGTTGATCAGATGTGTCTCCAGGACCATGCCGATGCCACGGCCGCCGTTCCACTTGTCCCGGGTGCAGTGGTCGAGGAGCCGGCTCCGGGCCGTGTCCTCGATCCGCAGGACGAGTTGGTGGCCCTGGGCCAGCTGGCGCTGGATGTTGCGGACCTGGAGGTCGAAGATCTGCGCGGCGACCTCGTCGGAGATGAAGTCGAAGACGACGACGTTGCCGCCGATCCGGTTCATCAGCTCCGGCCGCCCGATGACCTGTTCGAAGTGCTTCTTGACGTTGTCCCGGACGGTGGCCTCCAACTCCCGGTACGGCGTGCCCGGTTCCACGATCCACTCGCGTTCCCCGGTCTCCGGGTCCGTGCGCTGCACGCCGAGGTTGGAGGTGAAGATGAGCACGCACTCGCTGAAGTAGGTGGTGACGCCCTGACCGTCGGTGAGCCTGCCGTCCTCCAGCACCTGGAGGAACTTGTCCAGGATGCCCTTGTCGGCCTTCTCGATCTCGTCGAAGAGGATGACGCGGAAGGGGTTCTCCCGTACGGCGGAGGTCAGTTCGCCGCCCGCCTCGTACCCGACGTAGCCCGGGGGCGCGCCGACGAGCCGGTCGGCGGAGTGCGCGGCGGAGAACTCGCTCATGTCGAAGCGGAGATATGCCTGGTCGCTGTCGAAGAGCACGGAGGCCACGGCCTTCGCCAGTTCCGTCTTGCCGGTTCCGGTCGGGCCGGCGAAGAACAGCACGCCGCGCGGCCGGTGTCCGGGGCTGGTGGCCTGCGCCCCGGACAGTCCGAGCGCGGCGCGCTTGAGGATGTCCAGGGTCATCGCCACGGCGGCCTCCTGACCCAGGACGCGGCTGGGGATGGACCCCTCCTCGCGGGGGTTCTCGCCGCGCAGGATGCGCTGCCGGATCTCGTCGCGGCTCCAGGGGTTCTTCTCCACCCCGAGCCGGTAGATCCGTACGGCGTCCGGCATGGCGGCGAACGGCAGGCCCCGGGAGCGGGCGAGCTTCACGCTCTCCTCCATGGCCCGCAGGCTCAGTCCGGAGGCCGCGCGGGCGAACGCGCCGACCGCCCGCGCCGACTCCTCGGCGTCCACACCGCCCGTGGTGGCACCGTCGTCGCGTGCGCCGTGTCCGGGGTACCGCTCGTAGCGCTCGTGCAGGAGGCGGGCCATCGTGGTGCGTTCGTCCGCGTCCGGCTCCGGTACGGCGACCGCGCGGATCCGCTCGCTGCCGGAGACCAGCCACGCGGGGACGTCCCGCTCCCCCTCGGCGAGCCAGACGACCGGGTTGAACAGGCCCGGCCCCTTCGGTACGACGCCGGTCCCGACGCGGGGCGGCAACGGCTCGGCCTCGTGGGCGAGTTTGAGGCAGGCGAGGAAGAAGTCCCGTTCGTCGGGGGTGACTCGGGACGGGTCGGTGAGCAGGCGGGAGGCGTGGTCGATCACCAGGGCGACCCGCAGTGGTCGCAGCCGGCGGCCGTCGCGCATCATCTCCTCCCGCTGCCGCGCCCACCCGCTGGTGATGTTCCGCAACTGCTCCAGCACCGCCTGGCGTTGCGCCGCCGTCTGACCGGGGAACTCGTGCGGTCCCTGGAGCAGTTCCTCCACGGCCGCGCGGACCTCGCCCTCACCGACCTGTGCCACGCGGAAGCCGCTCACCTGGTCGCACAGCACCAGCGCCTCGTAGCCCTTCTCCCGCAGCGGGTTCCAGAGCACGTCGTGCAGCGAGTGGAACCGGTCCCGGCCGCGCCGGCGCACCAGGTGCAGATCACGGATGTTGCCGTGCAGCACGTACTGCGCGTGCACCCCGAGTGTTCCGGTCAGCTCCTCCACGAAGGGCGGGAGCCGGTCTTCCTTGGACAGGTCCATCGTTCCTCCCCGATGCGCGCTGTCGCGGGCCGCGCGCCGGCCTCAGGTGGTCTCGGCGGCGCGCGCCCGGCCTTCCCGGCGGCGAGCGGCGTCCGTCATCTCTCAGCGGCGGCCGTCACCGTCGACGGTGCGGTGCCGGGGGGCGTCCCGGGGCACGTCCCGGTGCGTGCCGGCCGCGGGGCCGGCTTCCTCGATCAGTTCGTCGAGCACCCAGGCGTCCTCCCCCAGGACGCCCGGCAGGGCCCCCTCGGTGCGTTCGACCTCGAGTTCCAGGTCCAGGCCCAGCGCGCCGCTGATCTTCTCGAACTCGGCGAACCGCTGCTGGGCCTCGGCGCAGCGGGCGTCGTCCAGGGCGCGCTGCTCGGGCGTCCGCTCCCCCGGCGTGCCCCGGTACATGGTCGCCACGCGTAGGCGGCCGTCGACCAGGGTCGCCCTCAGCCAGTGCCCGGGCTCCCAGCCGTCCGGCGTCCAGTCGAGGCGGATCTCCTGTCCCTCGGGCCGGCCCGCCCCGGCCCGGCCGCCGAACCTCCTGGCCAGCTCCGCGACGGCGCCGGCGCACTGCTCACGGACGTACATCGCCTCCAGGGCGTGCAGCCGCTCCTCCACCCGGCACCGGACCAGTTCCTGTTCGGCCGGGGTCAGCGCGGTCCCCTCCTCCAGGGCCCGGCGCAGCAGCGCCACGGCGTCCGGGGCGGGGGGCAGGTCCTCGGCGCCCCGCGGGGTCTCGTACACGAGGAAGTCGTAGTGCAGGGCGGCCTTCTCCTGGGCCTCCCGCGTCCGCTGTGCCTGCTTGTTGGCGTCCCGCACGAACTTGCGTGCCTCCGTGAGGTGGATGCGGGCCCGGCGGGGGTCGTCGGCGGCCCGGCGTACGGCGTCCCGGACGGCGCCCGCGGCGAGTTCGCCGGCCTTGGTGTCGGCGTACGGGTCCAGTTCGCCGAGGATCTCCGCCCCGGTGCGGCGGACCTCCTCGGGGCCGAGCGCGGCGGGGCCGCGCCGGGGGGTGGTCTGCCGGGGGGTGGTCTGTCGGGGCAGTTGCCGTGCCTCGGCGTCGGCGGTGCGCTCGGCGGAGAACCGTCCCAGGGTGCGCAGACGGCTTTCGCGCAGGGCGCGCTGCCAGTCGTCGTCCCGTTCCTCGTCCAGCCGCAGCAGGGCGGCGAGCCGTTGCTGTTCCCACGCGGCCTGCCGGTCCTCCGCGCGGCGCAGGGCCTCCTCGGCACGGGCCATCTCCCGCCGGAGTTCGCCCAGTCGCTCCCCGACGGGCGTCAGCGGCGGTGGCACGTCGGGCGGTGGCGGGGGTCCGGGCGGGCCGCCGTGCGCCGCGGCCCGCGCCACCCGGGACAGCAGGGCGCGCCTGCGGGCGTTGACCCGGACGGCGGCGAACGCTGCGGCCTCCCACTGCTCGGCGGCCGTGGCCGCCAGGCGCTGCTGCCGCTCCAGGCAGCGCTGTTCCTCCGCGGCCCGCACCGCCGCGGCGGCGAGGACCCGGGTGCCGAGCAGGGCGGCCCGCCCGGCGAGCAGGACGCCGCTGAGCGAGCCGAGCACCTGGAGCGCGGCGTCCGCGGCCTGGTGGACCGCGTGTCCGGCCGCGTCGGCGAGGTGGGCGGAGGCCTGTCCCGCCGCGTCGTGCAGGTGCAGCATGCCGGTGTGCGGCAGCGCCTGCGGGTCGAGGGGCGGCGGGGGCGGTGCGAAGTGCACGGCGGGTGCCACCGTCTGGATCGTGGGGATGCCCAGACCCGAACTCATGCCTGCTCTCCTGTCGTATCGGTCGTCGTCCCGGACCGCCCGCGGGCTGGCTGCCGCGCCCGGCGCCACCGGCCCCGGCCACCGCCGCCCCGGCGGGACACCCGCCGTGCCCGGCGTTCGCGCCATCGCCGCCACCGGCCGCCGGCACCCGGACGCACCGCCTGCCGCGCCCCGGGCCCCCGGTCCCCGGCACTCCGGCGCACCCCTTGCCATACGCCCCGCAACCGGTCCCCCGCGCCTCGGCCGACCGCCTGCCGCACCCGGCGCCACCCGTCCCCCACACCCTGGCGCACCCTGCGCGCTACCTGCCGCCAGGTCCAGCCGCCTCGGCCGCCGGCTCGCCGGTCGGGGCGCCGGTCGAGGCCCCGGCGGCGGGCCGTCCGCTGGGCCCGGTGCTCGCGGCGCAGGCGGCGCCAGGCCCAGCCGCGGCGGACGCTCCAGACGGCGACGGCGGCGGCCGAGGCGAGCGGCCACAGCCAGGGCACGACGGCGATGGCGTAGAACGCGAGGACGACGGCGAGGACGAGCAGCGCCGCCGCGACGTAGCGCCCGGCCCGGGTGCGGGCCAGCCTGGCGGGGCGGTCCGCGCTGCGGATCAGCAGGCCCGCGAGCGAGCGGCCGGGGTGGTAGAAGGGCGGCCCGATGTACACGGCGGTCCACAGCTCCACCACGAAGACGAACGCGGCGGCGGGCAGCGCCTCCAGCCAGGCCGTGACGACCGCCTCCTGGGAGGCACGGCCCAGCACGTCCGCGAGACCGATGACGAAGCTCCAGGGCGCGGTGACGGCGGTGGCGCCGAGCAGCGCCCAGCCCAGGGTGGGCAGGCGGTCCAGCCGGCGCAGTACGGCGAGCAGGCCGTCCTGGTCGGCGGCGAGCAGCCGCTCGTGCTCCTCGACGACGCGCCTGTGCCGGAGCTCCTGCGCGTCCTGCCGCGCTCGGCCGCCGAGCAGGAGGGCTGCGACCAAGCGCAGGTCGTCGTCCTGGGCGGAGAGCAGCGCGTCGAACCACGGCACCCGCTCCGGGAACTCGGCGCGCAGCAGTACGAGTTGACGGGTGAGCAGGCTCCTGGTGCGTTCCGGTTCACGCGCCAGTTGCAGCAGCCAGGCGTCCACGGCCACGGTGCGCCGCAGGGCCGCCCGGTCCCGGCGGTCGCGCCTCAGCTCCCGGACGGTGGGATCCCAGCGGGCACGCAGGACCCGCCAGGCGCGGTCCGTCTCGTCCAGGCCGTCGCCGCCCGGTCGCTGGGCGAGTCCGGTCAGCACCTCCGGGTGCTGCGCCAGGTGCCGCAGCAGCGCGACCGCGTCGGCGTGTCCGTCCCGGGCGCCCTGACACAGCCGGCGCATGCTCTGCGCGTCCAGGGCGGCTCCGTGCCAGGTGACGTCCAGGCCGGGGCCGAGCCAGTTGAGGAGCCGTACGAGGCCCGCGACGGACGGGGGCTGCGCCAGTTCCCGCCGCAGGTCGGCGAGCCTGCCCAGTTCCTCGGGGCTGCGGCCCCCGACGGTCTCGAACTGGCCCAGCCACACGACCAGTCGGGCCCGGTCGCCGTCGTCGGCCAGCATGCGCGCCGCCGAGACGTGGTTCTGGTCCAGGTGGACGGCGAGGTGGTCGGTCCCGGTGAACTCCTGCCCCATGAACGGGAAGGGGTCGACGGCGGGGCGGGTGGGGTCGTCGGGGAAGATCCGCCCGTCGGTGCGCGGGGCGACGTCGGGGTCCCGGCCGTCGAGCCAGTCCCGTACCTCGGCCGCCTGCCAGCGCTGTTCGGGCGCCCGGGTGAGCAGGCCCTCGCAGAGCAGCCGGGTCCTGCGGTCGGTGATGTCACTGACGTCGGGGTCGTGCGTGGCGATCTCCGCGAGCACGTCCTCGTCCCGGCGGAACCCGATGGGGTGCCTGCCGAGGGCGAGTTGGGCGACGACCATGCCGAACGACCACCAGTCGCCCGCCTCGGAGACGGTCTGCCGGAGCAGTCCGGCCTCGGGTGCGAGGTAGAGGGGTTTGCCGCGCCAGTCGGCCGGGGGGTCCAGCGCTTCGTCGGGCCGGTGGGCGGCGGCGCCGAAGTCGACGAGGACGAGGTCGACCGTGTCGGCGCGGCGGGTCTGCACCATGATGTTGTCCGGGGTGATGTCCCGGTGGACGACGCCCCGCTCGTGCAGGGCGGTGACGGCACCGTGGAGCTGGCCCACCACGGCGCGGACGGCCTCGGGGGGCAGCCCGTCGGGGTGGTCCACGTGGTACTTCTCCAGGGTCTCCTCGCCGTGCGACCAGTACAGGTGCCAGGGGTGTCCGTGCGCGTCGCCGGTCTCGAGGAGCCGTTCCAGATGGGGAGTCGGGGGCTCGGCGAGGTCGCGCAGCTCCCGTTCGACGTTCGGGTCGGGGGCGTGCAGCCGGTGGTACCACTTGAGGACCAGGGGTATCTCCGCGGCTCCGTGACGGCCCGACAGGTCCCGTACGCGCAGGACGACGGCCTCGACGGGCCGGCGCGCCTCGCGGAGCACGGTGACGAGCAGGAAACGATCGGCCAGTTCGGGCGGCACATCGGCGCCGACCGGGCGGGTCTCGATGAGCCGGGCATCGGTGAAACCCCCGTCCGCGGGGTCGACGAAACGGGTGGGCGGTGTGGTCGTCATCTTCCGGCCTTCCGGGAAACGCGCGGGGTGAACCGGGGGGCCGCAATGCGGAGCGAACCGGCCCGGCGCGCGGGCCGCGGGACGATGAAGATAACGCGATTCCTGCCCGGTGGCGGTGACTTTCCCGGATCTTCAGGGAATCCCCGGCCGGGGCTACGATGCGCATCATGCAGCCCCTGCCCCCGCACGGAAATCTCGTCGCCGAACTCAGGGAACTGAGACGTCGCGGCCTGCCCGGGTTGCGCCACTGCACCAGGGACGCCCTGCGCGAGACCGCCGTAGCGGCCGGTCTGTGCACCGGGCCGGACGACGAGCAGACCGGCATCGAGGAGCTGCTGGGCGCGGCGGTACGGCGGCTGGCCGGCGGGCATCCGGTGCGGGACGACGACTCGTGCGATCCGCTGGCCCGGGCCGCCGCCCACTCCTTCGGGATCTTCGCCGCGCGGCGCGGGGTCCCCGGCACCGACCGGCGCAAGGCCGCGGCGGCCGTCTACGGCGTGACCACCGAGCGGTTCCGCAAGAGCCAGGAGCACGATGTCGTCGCCGAACTCGCGGCGGCGGTCCTGGCCGTGGCCCGGGAGGCGGGCGTCGGCGAGGCACCCGGCCGGCAGGTCGTCGTGGTGGGCGATTCGGCGGCTCCGGCACCGCCCACTCCGCCGGCGCACGCGGGGCCGCCCGCCGCCGGGCTGCCGCGGCGCCCGGGTGCCCGGCCGGCCGCCGCCGCACCCGTGGCCCCGACGGGCCGCATCACCGTCCGGGTGTGCCCGATCGAGGAGGTGCGGGACGTGGACGTCCTGGTCTCCTCCGAGAACACGTATCTGGAGATGTCCAAGACCTTCCGCCCCACGGTGTCCGGTGCGCTGCGCCGGGCCGCCGCCCTCCGGGACGCCTCGGGCGAGATCGTGGACGACGTGCTCTCCCGCGAACTGCGTGTGTGGCAGCGGACGCACGGCCGCGCGGGCATGCCCGTGCGGCCGGGCACGGTCGTCGCCACGTCGTCCGGCGCCCTGGCCGCCCACGGGGTGCGGCGCATCCACCACGCGGCGATCGCCACCCCGGTCGGCGACGGCGACCGCTATCACGTGTCCCCCGCCGTGCTCGCCGAGGCGGTGCGTGCGTCCTTCGAACTGGCCCGCCACGAGAGCGAGTTCCTCTCCCTGCCGATGTCCTCGATCTGCTTCCCGCTGCTGGGCGCCGGCCGGGGCGGCCTGCCCGTGGAGACCGTGGCCCGCCGGCTGCTCGACGCGATCCGGGCGGAGTTGCGCCGGGACCCGTCCTGGTCGGTGCTGCTGGTCACGCCGGAGGAGAGCCACGCCAGGCTGCTCACGGCCGCCAGCTCCGCTCCGTGAGGGCCACCCCGCCCTGCCCCAGCCGCCGTTCCAGTTGCAGGAGTTCACCGCGCAGGGGGACACCGTAGAGCCGTAGCTCCCCGTCCCCGCCCGAGGTCACCTGGAGGCGCGGGCCCGGCGCCTCCCGGGCCAGGTACGGGCCGTAGCGGGCGGCGCCGAGCGGTGTCAGCGGGACGATCCGCTGGTTGGCCGAGCCGCGCCAGGCGAGCCGGGTGGGCTGCGCCACCCGGAACCGGCCGGTGATCACGGCGTCCGCGCCGGCGAGGGCGGCGTGCCGCTCAGGCGTCAGCTCCGCGGGCTCGTACCCCGTGTACACCAGCAGGTCGGCGGGACGGTGCCCGGCGCTCCCCTCGCGGCGCCGGGCACCGTCCCGCAGGCGTGCCGCACCGGCCAGCAGTTCGGCGAGCGCCGCCGCCTGCTGCAAGGGCTCGCCGCCGCTGACCGTGAGGCCACCGGCCCCGTCGGCCAGGGCCCGCCGCCACAGCGCGAGCACCTCGGAGACGGTGGCGGGTGTGCCCGCGGCCGGGTCCCAGGTGTGCCGTGACATGCATCCGGCGCAGCCCAGGGAGCAGCCCTGGAACCAGACGCCGAGCCGTTTTCCGGGGCCCAGCGTTTCCAGTGGGTAGTGCGTCCCGTCGAGGCGCAATTCCACGGCATCTCCTCCTCGCACCGGCTTGGAGTATCCAGTGCGCCGAGGGGCCCCCGCAATTGCCGGAAGGCCCCGATCCGGCTCTCCGCCGGGCGAGAACCGGTTGTTTTCCGGAGCACCGCAAAGAATGATCGGTTCCTCTCAAATCACGTGTCCCGCTAGGGGTTTTGCTCCGCTACTCTCTCCCCATCGCGGCGCCTTCCCACCCGGACCGCCCGCGACGAATGGGGGCTCTTCGAAAATGATCAACAAAGCTCGAATAAATGTCCGGGTTCGACGGCTGAAAGCGGGGCGGCTCTCCTCGGCACGCGCCCGGTTCCACGGCCGCCGGGACGCGGCCGGGCTCCGGGAATTCCTGACGGACGCGGCGGCCGGCCGCACACCGGCCGACGACGACGGCCTGCCGCCCTACATCCTGGGCCTGCGGGCCCAGGTGCGGCGCGGCACCGCACGGCTGCGCTCCCGCACCCTCACGGCGCACCGCGCGCTGCACATCCGCATCCAGGCCGAGTCGGTGCGGGTCGTGACCCAGTACACGGTGCGCGGGGAACCGGCGCCCGCCGCGCTCGCCCGGTTCGGGCAGATGGTCGGTCAGTGGCGCTCCGCCGCCTCCGTCTGCCGCCAGCAGGCCCAGCAACTCGCCGACGAAGCCAACCAGTTGATCGCCTGCTACTGGGACGGCGCCTGGACCCGCAGCCAACGCGACGGCCATGTCAGCGGGCCACGGCCCACGGGCTGGCTGCCCGGGGAGATCACCCTGGACCACACCTGGGCCCACCTGGACGACGGTCTGCTCAACGACCGCTGGTACGCCCCGGACCACGCCGGACGCGACACCGATCCGTCGGCCGTCGCGCAGGCGCTGCACATCCTCGACCACCAGGCGGCGCGCGGCGGCGACGCCACGAGCGGGGTCCGCGGCCGATGACCGTCCGTCTTCCGCTCCCCGTCCGCTCCCCGTCCCCCGCTCCCAGGAAGGCCAAGGAAGTGATCGTGCGTCACTCGGCCCGGACCGCTCACCGGTCCCCCGTCCGCGCCGCCGCCCGGCTCGCCGTCGTCGTCCCGCTGGTGTGCGCGCTCTCCGCCCTCGTCTCCTGCACCAAGCAGGAGGAGGCCCTCACCACTCCGTGCGGGGTGGTCGTCGACGGCTCGGGGTCGGCCGCCGCCGTCAAGCAGGGATTCGACTCGGAGGCCAAACTGAAGGACAGCCTCGTCGAGTTCCTCACCGACCAGAAGTGCGGCACCGTGGACTTCGCGCCCATCACCCGGTCCTCGCGCAGTTCCTCCTGCCGGCAGGGCCAGGTGGACCTCGACCCGCCGCACGACGCCAACACCGACCAGAAGGTGCAGCGGGCCAACGCCCAGCGGAACGCCGCCGTCGCGGCGCTCGCCGAGCTCAAGTGCGCCCGCTCGCAGAACGGTTCGGACGTGTGGGGTGCGCTGGCCCGCATCGGTGAGGCCGTACCCGGCGACGGCGAGGCGCCGAAGCTGCTCGTCGTGAGCGACTTCGCCCAGGCCGACCCGGAGTTCTCCCTGTCCCGCCACGACCTCAGCACCAAGGCCCGGCGGGCGAAGGTCATCGACTCGCTCGTCAAGGAGCGGGGTCTGCCCGGCATCGAGGGCATGGACGTCTTCCCGGTCGGGCTCGGCATGCAGTACTCGGCGAAACCCAGCGAGGCCGACGACTTCGAGTCCTTCTGGGTGGAAGCACTCGAAGGGAGGGCCAAGGCACATGTCGACACCCAGTACAAGCGCTGACACACCCGAGCCGCGCCGCCGGCGGCTCACCCGCTCCGTGCCGTTCCCGGGACGGAGCACACAGCGGACCACCCGGCCCCGGCCCGGCCCCGCGCCCGGCGGGCTCGCCGGGCGGCGGCCCCTGGTCCTCGACGACAAGGCCGAGAGCGGCCTGCTCGGCACCGCCCGCAAGCGGGGCCGGCAGGCCGGCCGGAAACGGACGCTGGACCCGTGGGTGCTCAACAGCGGTGACCGGTTGCCGTACTTCGCGGAACTGGCCTCCGTGCGGGACACCGTGATCCACCGGGTCGAGGAGGACCTGCGCCTGTGGGAGGAGGCGGCACGGCTCCAGGACGCCCGGGCGGCCACCGCCGTGACCGCGGGCGAGGAGGAGACCCGGCTCCTGGACGAGCGGCTGAGGGAGGCCGACCGGGACATCGAGGCGGCCCGCGGCCAGCTCGACCTCCTCGCCCTCCGGTCCTCGCGCTGGCTCCGCTTCCGGGACCGGCTGCGCGAACGCGTCGAGGACCGCTGGCTGCGCGCCCGCTTCCCGGACCCCGCCGGGCCCCCGGCCGCCCGCACCGCGGACCCGGACGCGCCCGCGGACGAACCGGGGCCGACGACCGGCAAGGACGAGAGCGCGGAGCCGGGAGACGAGTGGCAGTCGGTGTCCACGGCGGGCTCCCCCGCGGACGACCTCTCGCCCGCCGCGCTGCGCGAGGAGTTCCGCGCCGCACGGCGGGAGGCCGGCATCGGGTCGGGCGAGGGCTGGGAGGGACTCCAGACCCGCCCCGGCCTGCCCCGGTGGCTGACCCTGGCCCTGCTGGTCGTCATCATGGCCGTCGAAGTGCCGGTCTACTGGGTCGCCTACCAGCCCTTCCACGGGGTCGGCAGCACCGGCGGGGACGCGCTCTCCGGCACGCTCGCGGTCTCCTCCGCCGTCATCATGCTGATCCTGCCGCACCTGGCGGGACACATGCTGCGGTGGCGCTCGGCGACCGGATCGCCGCGCGGCGGATGGCTGCCCGCCCTGTCGCTGCTCGGCGTGTGGGGCGGGCTGACCTGGGTGCTCGGCACGCTGCGCGCCAAGTTCGTGATGCAGCACGACGCTCCGGCGCCCGCCGGCAAGGACACCTCGGGCTTCCGCGGGCTCGGCGGCTCGTCCGCCGACACCTCGACCCTGGTGGACCGGCTGCACCTGTCGACCCAGACGGTGACCTGGCTGTTCTGCGCGCTGCTGCTGCTCTCCGGCGGGGTCGGCTTCCTGCTCGGCCTGTTCCGGGAGCACCCGTTCCTCGACGCCTACCGCACGGCGGTCGAACGGCGTGCGGAGCTCCAGGGCCGGCGCGAGCGGAGCGCCGCCGCCACCGAGCGGGCCAGGGCCGCGCAGCAGACGGCCGAGGACCGGCAGGGACAGCGCAGAGAGGCCGCCGACGAGCGGATCGCCGCGGCCCGCCAGCTGTACGAGGCCGCAGCCCACGAGTACCTCGACGGGGTGATGACGGCCTCCAAGGACCCCGCCGTCACCGAGTCGGCGATGCGCCTGTCCCGGAACTGGCCGCTGCTGCCGGCACCGCTGCGGGACCGGTGAGGGACGGCCGGCGTCCCCGGAACACCGGACCGGTACCGCCCCGGCCCCGGCGAGGGGACCGGGGCGGTCGTGTGTCCCCGGTGCTCAGCCCTCCGTGACGGAGACGACGGCGTGCAGCGGCGCCAGCAGCCGGTTGACCCTGCGTACGTCGTCCGTCGACGCCAGCCGCAGGCGCTCCCGCGGGCGGGGGTCGAGGGGCGGGTCCGGGCAGCGGTCCTGGAACAGCTGGAGCGCGGGGCGCGGCCGGCAGCGCTTGGACGTCCACCACAGGCCCTGGACGTCGTCACAGCGTTCGCGGATCACCCGCACCCAGTACCGGGTCCCGGCGTACTCCTCGGTGTCGATCAGCCAGTCGTCCTGCCAGACGGCGGCCAGGCCCTCGGCGGTCGTGAGGTCCACCAGGGAGAGGTCCGCCGTGGTGCGGACCGCCGAGAGGACGTACCGGGAGGCCTGTGCCCAGGGGATCTGGCGCACCCCGTCGTCGCCGAACTCGACTGACCTGAGCAGGACTTCGGACAGGGCGGTGACCGGATCGAGGGCCGCGTAGAGGTAGGGGTAGGGGTCCTTGTCGGTGGGGTCGAAGCGGCTGCCCTTGAAGAACTCGTGGGCGACGTTCGGGTTGAACTCGCCGGCCCCGAACCGCTCCTCGTGGCACCGCCACAGCACCGTGCCCGCCGTCAGGGTGTGACGCAGCGGCTTCATCGGCACGCCCTCGGGCGGAAGCTGGCCCGCCATCAGTACGCCCCCACGAGCTCGGCGGCGGCGCGTTCCAGCGCGTCGTCCGGCAGGACGCCGAGCAGTTCCGCCGGGACGCCGCCCAGCCACCGGTTGCCGCCCAGCCACCAGTCGGCGGCTCCCCAGGGGTCGCGGTCCGCGCGGAGCAGTACGTTGATCCGGCGGACGACCGGCAGCGGTTCGGCGGTGCCGGGCCTGAACTGGAAGCGGGGGTAGCGGATGCCGCGGTCCGGGTCGCGGAGCCGGATCAGTTCGGCGGGCCGGTCCGAGGCCCCGGACGGGGTGGGGGTCAGGGCCGCGTGCTCGGCCTCGGTCAGCGCGGGGGCGTCGAGGAGCCGCCGGCGGGCCGACCGCAGCAGTTCGGCGGGGTCGGGCGGTGGGGTGCCGAGGACGTCGATCACCGCGTCGATCGTGGGGAGACCGGGCAGTTCGCGGGTGCCGGCGGCGTAGCGGTGGCCGCCGAGCGCCTGCGCCACGGGGTGGTCGGGCGGCAGCGCGGACAGGGTGCGCTTCAGCCGGCGCACGGTGCGGGCGACGGCCGCGGGATTGCCGGCGGCGGTCTCCTCACGCATCTCCCGCAGGGCGTCGGACACCTGTCCGAGGTCGTCGTCGCCCAACTCCGTGATGACGGTGGTCCAGTGGCTCTCCAGGAGCCCGAGCAGTTCCTCCGACGTCATACGCGCTCTCCTTCCCGCTGCCGGGCGGGAGCCGCCGGTGCCGGGTTGCCGTGGTGGACGAAGGCCGCCCAGGTGTCGGGCCGGTCGCGGAAGTCTTCCGCGAGCCGCCAGGGGGCCGAGAGGCCGTGCAGCGCCGGGACGGGCGGGCGCTCGCCGGGCGGGGTGAGCATCCAGCGCTGGGCGGCGCGCAGCGCGTCCGGCGGGGCCAGGCCCCGGGCGAGCGCGTCGTGCAGGACGAGCATGAGCAGTTCGGACCGCATGTCGTCGACCTTCCAGCGGGAGCCGATGGCGTCGGCGGCCAGCCGGTGCACCAGCACCGAGGTCACGGTCAGGGCCTCGTCGTGGTCGCGGGTGGTGAGGTCGGTCTCGCAGCCGCCGCACACGACGAGGGGGCCGGCCGCGCGGAAGGCGTCGCCTTCGGCGGGCGTCTCCAGCAGGGTGCTGAGCGTGAGCTCCCCGCCGCCGGACGACTCGCCGGCCTCGCTCGATGCCGCCAGGTGCAGGGCCGAGCGGGTGGGGTCCGGCCCGGCGAGCCCGTGACAGGCCAAGTGCACGAGGGAGGCGGGGGCGGTGGCCCGGCCGCCGAGCAGGGCCAGGACGGTTTCCGGGGTGGCGGGGTTGTCGTCGGGATGGTGGACCAGGGCGCCGGGATAGTGCGCACCGGCGAGGGTCTCGATCTCCTCCTCGGCCCACTCCAGATCGTCCACCGCGTGGAACACCAGGGCCGGCCGCTCACCGAGCGCCATCCGCCGACGGGCCGCGGCCCGCAGGAACTCCCGCCCGGAGGCGGCGTACGTGAGCACACCGACCTCGCAGACCCGCACCCCCCGCGCCACGCCGGGCACCTCCAGAACACCCGCCTGCCAGGGCACGACGCCCAGTTCCCCACAGGGGACGATGACGAGCCTTACGGCCGGGGGCGGGGCGGGCTGGGGGTGGGTGGGGTCGAAGGTGCCGGGAGCGATGGCGTTCGGCGGGGCGTCGACCGTTCGGGAACCGGCGCCATCGCCCGCCACCGCGGTCGACCCCGCCTCCGCCAGGGCGCGGTCCCACAGTGCCAGGTGGTCCAGGGCGGGGCCGAGGACGCCGCCGGCCCAGGCGCACAGGTCGTCCAGGGCCCGCAGCCAGCGGCGTTCGGCGCGCTCCGTCTCCCGCGGGTTGGCGGTGTCCTCGTCGGCGGCCTCCAGACGCTGGCGGTCGGCGCCGGCCGCCAGGTACCGCGCGACCGGCCCGCGGCCGGCCGGGGTGAGGCCCGGCAGGGGCAGCGCGGTGACGGGGCCGTCGGCGGGGACGACCAGGACCGCCCCGTCGGAATCGTCCAGGCCGGGCACGAGGTACAGCAGCGCGTCCGCCTCCGTGGCCCGCAGCCCGGCGCGCAGGTCGTTCACGGAGGCGACCACCGGCTCCATGTCGGCCCCGCCCTGCCCCCGCAGCAACTCCAGCGAGCGACGCCGCAGGTCACCGGGCAGCCCGGGAACACCCGAGCCCACGGCGGCGAGCACCTCCAACGGCGAACGCCCCCGCGCCTCACCGGGGGCACCCGGCCCCTCGTCGGCATCACCGGCAACCGGGCCACCGTCGTTGGGCACCGTCAGCGAGGAGCGACCCCGCACGTCACCGGCAGCACCCGGACCCCCGTCGGCGACCACCCCCAGCGAAGAGTTCCCCCGGGACTCACCATCGCCGCCCTCACCCGCCTCAGCGAACGTCTCCACGGGGGGACGCCCCCGCACCGCGCCGTCGGCCCCCGCGCCCACCTCGGCCGAGAGTTCCAGCAGGGAACGGCCGTCGTCGGTCCGCTCCCAGGAGGGCTCGGTCGCGGCCTCGCGCCAGCGGTCGGCCAGTTCCGTTTCCCCGAGGGCCGCCAGCCGGTCGGCTACGCCCGCCGAGACGGCCGCCGCGCCGAGTACCAGGGAGCGGCCCGCCTCCAGGCACGCGATGGCCTCCTCGGTGAGTCCGGCGCGCAGCGCCCAGAAGGCCGCTCGGCGGCCCCGCTCGGCCGCAGCGCGCGCGATCCGCAGACCGCGGCCGACGCCCTGCTGGAGCAGAACGTCATCGGCGGACAGCCGCAGTGACCGGCGGGCGAGACCGACGGCGGCCCGCAGATCGTCATCGACACCGGATACTCCCGCCGGAACAGCAGGGTCGGCACCGGACCCACCCACCCGCAGCGCGCGGTCCGCACCGGACCCACCCGCCCGCGAGCCACCGCCAACACCCGACCCGCCCACCGACAGGCCACCGCCAACACCCGACCCACCCACCGACAGGCCACCGTCGATACCGGACACCCCCGCCGGAACAGCAGGGTCGGCACCCGACCCGCCCACCGACAGGCCACCGTCGACACCGGACACCCCCGCCGGAGGGGCCTCGTCGGTGCCGTCCCCTCGTGTCCCCGGCCCACCGTCAGCACCAGCCACCCCCGCCCGCAGGGCACCGTCGGGGCCGTCCCCGGCCGCCCGCAGGCCCGCCCGCTTCGCGTGCAGTGCCGCCAAGTCCCAGGTGAGACCCGCGCCGCCCGGGCCGCCGTCGGGGAATTCCGTCAGCGCCTGGGTCAGTTCGCCGATCGCCTCGTCCAGTGCGCCGGTGTCCCCGGTGAGGAGGTGCAGGGTGTCCAGGGCGAGCGCGATGCCGCCGCGGGCACGGGGCCGGAAGTCGGAGGTGAACCCGGTGGCGTCCAGGGCCGACCGAGCGCGCTGGACGCCCTCGGCGATGCGGCCCGGGTCCGACTCGGCGATCGCCGTCAGGGTGATCAGCGGGGCCCAGGTGATGTCGAGGAGGCTGCGCAGGACGGGCATGTCCACGGATGTCTCCACGGCCCGCTGGAGGTGGTGCACGGCCGCGCGCAGATGTGCGGTGCGGTCCTCCGCGGACGGCACGAGCACGACGCGGCTGAGGTAGGCCATGCCGAGGACGAAGCCGGTCAGCGCGCCGGTCCATTCCTCGGCACCGTCGTAGGTCTCGTCCAGTTCCAGTTCGCACAGCTCGTCGATCACGTCCTCGACCTCGCCGACGTCACCCCGGTCCAGGGCGGACGTCACCCGCCCGTGGAGCCGGACGGCCTCCCCGCACAGACGCAGGCTGGCGGCGAGGTCGCTCGTGGGGTCGTCGTCCCACCGCTGCGCCTCCAGCAGTTCCCGGGCCATGTCCTCGTCCTGGAGGCTGCCGCCGGTGAGGGCGGCGCCGAGGAGCAGTCCGGGCACGACGGTACGGAGCCACTCGCCGTGGGAGCGGCTGTCGAGTTCCCCGTTGGCCGAGGCCTCGTGCATCAGCCGGAGCGCCGTGCGGAATCCCTCCATGTCGCCGGTGCGGGTGGCGAGGGCGACGTGGACGAGCGCGGCGACCATCCGGGACGGCAGGGGTGCCGGGCCGCCCTCCGTCGCGGTGCCCGCCGGGTCTCCGGACAGTTCGGCGAGGAGCCCGGAGAGGTGCTGCGGCGCCATGGTCCCGGGCGACATGACCTCGGCGAGGGCCAGCAACTGGCTCAGGAGGTGCCGGGTCTCGGCGGACGAGCCGGAGGAGTCGTCGGCCGATGCCTCGCCGGTCTCGCCGGACGGCCCCCGTTCCATCTGGCCGAGTATCAGCGACAGTATGGTGCTCAGCGACGACGACGGCGTCTGGTCCGCCATGGTGTCGGCGATCCGCCGGCCCCCGCGGACGAGCGTGGTGGTGTCACCGGACAGCAGCGCGTCGGTCATCTCACCGAAGGTCCGGAGGTTCTCCCGGAGCTGGGGCTCCATCCGCTGGTGCTCGCGTTCCAGCAGCAGCCGGACGAGCAGCGCGCTGTCCTCCACCATCCCCGAACCGCCCTGGGCGAGCGGGGTGCCCTCCGCGGCCAGGGACATGAGCCGGTCGACGGTCCAGTCGCCGGGAGACATGGCCATGGCCTCGCGGCTGAGCCGCATCAGCCGCGACGCGACCAGACCCACGAGGTCCCGGTACGCGGCCTCCCGGTCCGCCTCCCCGAGCAGGGGCGAGCCGAGGGCCTGCTCCAGCAGGGGCAGCGCCCGCTCCCGGTCGGCCGGGGTGCCGTCCAGGATGAACCGTACGGCGTGGCACCGGCCGAGCCGTGCCGCCACCAGTGCGGCCGTCGTCCCGTCGCCGCCCGCTCGTGTCAACTCGTCCAGCAGCAGGGTCAGTTCACCGGTCAGGGCATCGAGTTGCGGTCCTCGTGTCCCTTGGTAGGCCTCCGGTTCGAGCGGTACGGAGAACCCGGCCGCGCGGGCGAGCGCGGCGGTGGCGCGGTCGGCCACGGGTGCGGCCCCGGCTTCAGTCATGCGTCATCCCCTCCCCCCGCCATGGTGCCCGTTCCCGTGCCGCGGCAGCCGGGTCCGGCGCGCCTGACCGGCATCCTGCCGGACAACGCCCGGCCCCCGGCCGGTTTCCGCCCGATCCGCCGTGGCACAGCAGGGGCGGAGTGGGCATGCTGGGGTTGCCGGCCGAGCACGGCCGCACGGGTGACGCAGGGGGGAACACGGTGACGAACTCCGGACCGGGGCCGGACACCCTCGCGCCGTACCTGGAGACGACCCAGGGGGACTACGCGGCCCGTTACACGGCCGGTCTGCGGGTCGAGGCGGCGGACGCGGGCGTGGTCGTCCTGTACGGCCGCTGCCCCCGGTGCGGCTGCGCGTTCACGTACACGCACACGGACCGGGTGTTCCGCTCGCCGCGCCGTGGGCCCCGCCCGGCGCATGTGCCGGTGCTCTGCGCGTGCGAGGCCGAGCATCCGGGCCGGCCGGCCGAGGAGACGGGGTGCGGCGCCTACTGGAACGTCGTCGTGGAGCGGGGGTGACCCCGCGCCCGCGGGTCCGGCCGGGTCCGCCCGGGACCCCCGCCGACCGCCAGGCGGCCCGGCAGACCCGGGAGTTGCTCGCCGGTGAGCTCTCCCGGGCCCGGGAGGCGGCGCTCGCCTGGCGCAACGGGCTCGCGGCGCTCTTCGCCGGGTTGTTCGGCTTCGGCCTGATCAAGGGCCGTACCGACGTGGGCGGACTGGCCGCCCCGTACGACGCCCTGGTGGGCGGCGCGCTGCTGCTGTGCCTGGTGTGCGGCACGCTGGGCGCGCTGCTGCTGCTCCGGGCGGCGCACGGCGCGCCCACCGGGGTCCGGCTGCCCACCGGCGTGCCCGCCACGGCCACCGCGCTGCACCTGGGCGATCACATGGAGACCCGCCGCACGGTGCGGGCCCTCACCCGTGGGGTGGCGCTGACGATCTGCTGCGGGGCGCTGCTCGTCACGGCGGTGGCGCTGACCTGGTACGGCCCCGGTAAGGACGGTCCCCGCATCCTGGTGCGCACCCCGTCGGGCGTGGTGTGCGGGAAGCCGGGGCGCACCGAGGCCGGAGTGCTGCTGGTGAGGACGGACACCGGCGAGGTCGCGGTGCGGCTGGCCCGGGCCGAGGCCGTGACCGCGGTCGACGACTGCCCGGGCGCCGCGCCCCCCTGAGGATGCCGGTCCGCTCAGCCGTCGGCGTGCCGCCCGGAGGCCAGGGTGAGGGTCAGGTACAGCACCAGGGAGGTGCCGAGGCCCACCGCCCAGCCGTAGTCGGCGAGGGGCGCCAGGGCGGGGACGGGGCGGCCGTCGGTCAGGGGCTTGAGGCTCGCGCCGCCGAGCGCGAGGACACCGCCCGCCAGGAAGGCGACGACCGCCCGCCAGTTCCAGCCGCCCGTGTACCAGTACGCACCGCCCGGGCGGTACAGGTCACCGAGGTCCAGGCGGGTGCGGCGCAGCAGCCAGTAGTCGGCGACGAGGATGCCGGCGACCGTGCCGAGCAGGCCGCCGACCAGACCCAGCCAGGTGAAGATGTAGCCCTGCGGGTCGGAGTACAGCTTCCACGGGAAGATCAGCACGGCGAGGACGGCGGTGATCAGGGCGCCGGTGCGGAAACTCACCTTCCTGGGCGCGACGTTGGAGAAGTCGAAGGCCGGGGAGACCAGGTTGGCGGCGATGTTCACGGACAGCGTCGCCACCAGGACGGTCACGAGCGCGTACAGCAGACCGGCCACGTTGTCCGTCTTCGCCGCCAACTGCACCGGGTCCCAGACCGGTTCGCCGTACACGGCCTGTGAGCCGGAGGTGACCAGCACGGACAGGAACGCGAACAGGGTCATCGTGGTCGGCAGGCCGAGGGCCTGGCCCCAGGTCTGCGCGCGCTGGCTCCTGCCGTAGCGGGTGAAGTCGGGGATGTTCAGCGACAGCGTCGACCAGAAGCCGATCATGCCCATGAGGGAGGGCCAGAACAGCTTCCAGAAGTCGCCGCCCCAGCCCAGCTTGGACGGCTGGTCGAAGAGCGGCCCGACGCCCCCGGCCTTGCCGCTCATCCACCACAGCATCACGAACGCGCCGACCAGGACGAACGGCGCGGCCCAGTTCTCGAAGCGGCGGATGGTCTCCATGCCGCGGTGGATGATGGCCACCTGGATCGCCCAGAACACCGCGAAGGACAGCCACATGGTCCAGGCGTGGCCGCCGATGTGCCCCGCGTTCCTCCAGCCGTCGCCGATCAGCTTCCCGGCGAGGAAGTAGATCGCCTCGCCGCCGATCCAGGTCTGGATGCCGAACCAGCCGCATGCCACCAACGCCCTTACGACGGCGGGCAGGTTGGCGCCGCGCACGCCGAAGGAGGCGCGGGCGAAGACCGGGAAGGGGATGCCGTACTTGGGGCCGGCGTGCCCGGTGAGCAGCATCGGCACCAGCACGATCAGGTTGGCGAGGGCGATGGTGAACACCGCCTGCTTCCAGTCCATGCCCACCGCGATCAGCCCGGAGGCGAGGGTCCAGGAGGCGGTGTTGTGGGCCATGCCGACCCACAGGGCGGAGAAGTTGTACGTCGTCCACGTGCGCCGGTCCACGGGGACCGGGAGCAGGTCCTGGTTGGCGTAGGGGCCGCTGGGCGGCGGTGTGCCGGGGGCGAGTTCCACGCGCCCGTCGGGGAGGGTGACTTGGTCGGGTATCGGTCTGGCCGTGGGAGTGGTGTCGGTCATGGGCTGGCCAATCGGGGAGAGGCGGATCGGGAATGGCCGTGCGGGCACCAGCCCCCTCCCCAGGCGGCGGGGAGGGGAGACCAAGGGGGGCGTGGGGGGACTCGCGGACGTGGGCGGGTCAGGAGTTGACGGCGGGGATGACGTGGTGGCCGTAGGCCTCGATGGTGGCTTCCTGCGCGTCGTGCATGTCGTACACCGCGAACTGGTCGACGCCCAGGGCGCGCAGCGCGGTCAGTTTCTCGATGTGCTTCCCGACCGGGCCGATGACGCAGAACCGGTCCACGATCTCGTCGGGCACGAACGCGGTGTCCGGGTTGCCGCTGCGTCCGTGGTGGGCGTAGTCGTAGCCTTGGCGGGCCCTGATGTAGTCGGTGAGTTCCCCGGGGACCTGTGCGGAGTGCTCGCCGTACCTGGCGACCAGGTCGGCGACGTGGTTGCCGACCATGCCGCCGAACCAGCGGCACTGGTCGCGGGCGTGCGCCAGGGCCTCGGGCGAGTCGTCCTCGGTGACGTACGCCGGCGCGGCGACGCAGATGGTCACCTCGGACGGGTCGCGGCCGGCCGCGACCGCCGCGTCCTTGACGGCGTTGACCATGTACTCGGTCAGGTAGAGGTCGGCGAGCTGGAGGATGAACCCGTCGGCCTCCTCGCCGGCCATCTTCAGCGCCTTCGGCCCGTACGCGGCCATCCAGACCGGGAGTTCGGCGCCCTCCCTGATCCACGGGAACCGGATCTTCGTACCGCCGAGGTCGGCCTCCTCGCCCCGGCCGAGGGCGCGGATGACCTTCATGGCCTCGCTGATCCGGGCGAGCGTGTTGGGTCTGCGGCCCGCGACGCGCATCGCGGAGTCGCCGCGGCCGATGCCGCAGACGGTGCGGTTGCCGAACATGTCGTTGAGGGTGGCGAAGGTGGAGGCGGTGACCTCCCAGGTGCGGGTGCCCGGGTTGGTGACCATCGGGCCGACCGTGAGCTTCCGTGTGTTCGCCAGGATCTGGCTGTAGATCACGAACGGCTCCTGCCAGAGCACGGCGGAGTCGAAGGTCCAGCCGTAGCGGAAGCCGTTGCGCTCGGCCCGTTTCATCAGGCTGACGACCCGGGAGGCGGGCGGGTCGGTCTGGAGGACGAGTCCGAAGTCCATGGGGCGCCACTCCTAGGTGAGGTACTGACAGGTGGAGCGCGGGGTGAAGACGCCGTGCCCGGCGCGTCCGGTGTACTCCCGCTGGTCGATGACGAGTTCGCCGCGCGACAGGACCGTCTCGACGCGGCCGGTGACGCGCTTGCCCTCGTACGCCGAGTAGTCGACGTTCATGTGGTGGGTCTCGGCGGACATCACCTGTTCGGCGTGCGGGTCGTAGATGACGACGTCCGCGTCGGCGCCCGGGGTGATGGTTCCCTTCTTCGGGTACAGCCCGAACATCCGGGCCGGGGCGGCGCAGGCGATCTCGATCCAGCGGCGGCGGGAGATGTGCCCGTCCACGACCGCCTGGTGGAGCAGGTCCATGCGGTTCTCCACGCCCGGCAGCCCGTTGGGGATCCTGGAGAAGTCGCCGCGGCCCAGTTCCTTCTGGCCGGTGAAGCAGAAGGGGCAGTGGTCGGTGGAGACGACCTGGAGGTCGTTGGTCCGCAGGCCCCGCCACAGCCTGGCCTGGTGCTCCTTCGGCCTCAGGGGCGTGCTGCACACGTACTTGGCGCCCTCGAAGCCGGGCTCGGCCAGGTTGTCCGTCGACAGGAACAGGTACTGCGGGCAGGTCTCGCCGAAGACGTTCAGCCCCTCGTCGCGCGCCCGCGCCAGCTCGGCCACGGCCTCCATGGCGGAGACGTGCACGACGTACAGGGGCGCGCCGGCCACCTGGGCGAGCCTGATGGCCCGGTGGGTGGCCTCCGCCTCCAGCAGGGCCTTGCGCACCTCGCCGTGGTACCGCGGGTCGGTCTCGCCCCGGGCGAGGGCCTGCTCGACCAGCACGTCGATGGCGATGCCGTTCTCGGCGTGCATCATGATCAGTCCGCCGTTCTCGGCGGAGCGCTGCATGGCGCGCAGGATCTGCCCGTCGTCGGAGTAGAAGACCCCGGGGTAGGCCATGAACTGCTTGAAGCTGGTGACCCCCTCCTCGATCAGCAGGTCCATCTCCTTGAGCGTCTCCTGGTTCACATCGGAGACGATCATGTGGAAGGCGTAGTCGATCGCGCAGTTGCCCTCGGCCTTGGCGTGCCAGGTGTCCAGGCCCTCGCGCAGGGTGTGGCCGACGCTCTGCACCGCGAAGTCCACGATGGTCGTCGTACCGCCCCAGGCGGCGGCGCGGGTGCCGGTCTCGAAGGTGTCGGAGGCGAAGGTGCCGCCGAACGGCAGCTCCATGTGGGTGTGGGCGTCGACGCCGCCCGGGATGACGTACTTCCCGGTGGCGTCGATGGTGCGGTCCGCGCTCCAGTTCTGCGCGCCGGGCGTGGCGAGGGCGGTGATGCGGGAGTCCTCGATGAGGACGTCGGCGTGGATCTCGTCGGACGCGGTGATGACGAGACCACCGCGGATGACGGTACGGCTGCTCATGCTGCTCCCTTCGTCAACGGTGCCGTCAGGGCGTGGTCAGCGGTCCGTAGGCCCCCGGCGCACGATCCCGGTAGAACTGCCAGCGGTCGCGGACCTCGCGGAGTTCGGCCAGGTCCAGGTCGCGGACGACGAGTTCGGTCTCCTTGTCGCTCGCGACCTCGCCGACGAACCGGGCCTCCGGGCCCACGAAGTAGGTGGTGCCGTAGAAGTCGTTGTCGCCCAGGTCCTCCACGCCGACCCGGTTGATCGCGCCGACGAAGTACTCGTTGGCCACGGCCGCCGCCGGCTGCTCCAGCTGCCAGAGGTAGCGGGACAGGCCGCGCGAGGTGGCCGACGGGTTGAAGACGATCTCGGCGCCGGCGAGGCCGAGCGCCCGCCAGCCCTCCGGGAAGTGGCGGTCGTAGCAGATGTAGACGCCGATCCGGCCGGCGGCGGTGTCGAAGACGGGCCAGCCGCTGTTGCCGGGGCGGAAGTAGAACTTCTCCCAGAACCCCTGGACCTGCGGGATGTGGGTCTTGCGGTACTTGCCGAGGTAGGAGCCGTCCGCGTCGATCACGGCGGCCGTGTTGTACAGGACGCCCGGCTGCTCCTCCTCGTACATGGGCAGGACCAGGACGATGCCCAGCTCGCGGGCGAGGGCCTGGAAGCGCCGGACGGTCGGGCCCTCGGGGATCCGTTCGGCGTACGCGTAGAACGCCTTGTCCTGGACCTGGCAGAAGTACGGGCCGTAGAACAGCTCCTGGAAGCAGAGGACTTGGGCGCCCTGGGCGGCGGCGTCGCGGGCCGCCTGCTCGTGCACCCGGATCATGGACTCCTTGTCGCCGGTCCAGGCGGTCTGGAAGAGGGCGGCACGGATCACTCGGCTCATCGGGACCTCCGGTAGCTCGGTGTGCCGTGAGCGTAGGAAGCCCGGAGGGCCGGTTCGACGGGCAGCGTGTCACGTCCGCGGGTGGCCGGCGTGCCACCGTGTCACGTGTCCGCGGTCCCATGTTTCACCGCCGTTGTCGCAGGTCGTCGCATGTTTCACCCCTGTTGCGCGTCGTGTGCGAGGAGCGCGATGTGCACGGAGGCCGCCTGTTCGAAATCGTCCAGGTCGACGCCGAGGCGGCCCTGTATGGCCTCCAGGCGGCGGTAGAGGGCCGGCCGGGAGACATGGTGGAGCTGGGCGGTGCGGGACTTGTTGCGGCCCGTCGCCAGATAGGTCCGCAGGACGTTCAGCAGTTCCGGTTCGGCGTCGCACAGCAGCCCGTCCAGCTCGCGCTCGGCGAAGGACTGCACCTGCGGGTCGTCGCGCAGCAGGCGGATCAGCCCGCGCAGATGGACGTCCTTGAGGCGGACGACGGCCGGCAGGTCGAGGGCGGCCGAGGAGCCGGCTACGGCGTCGGCGACGTGCCGGGCCTCGCGCAGCCCGGCGGGCACGTCGTCCCACGCGGTGCGGGGACCGGCGGCGGCGACCACGGCCGGGGACGCGGCGCGCAGCCGGGTCGCGAAGTGGGCGGTGAGCGCCTCGGCGTCCTGGTCGCGGGCGAGGCTGAGCAGCACGGTGACGGCGCCGGCGGCGAGCTCGGCGACGAGGCCGGGCAGCCCCAGCAGACGCAGCACCCGGTCGAGCTGGCCGGGTGTGCGGCCCTGGACGACGAGCGGCACGAAGGTCCGGCGGTTGACCGGCAGCCCGGCGGCCCGGGCCCGCGGCAGCAGCTGCCGGGCCGGTACGACCCCGGAGACCAGGTCGGTCAGCAGGCTCTGCGCGGACTGCTCCTCCCAGCTGTGCGCGCGGGCGCCGCCGAGCATCCGGTGCAGCACCAGGGCCTCGGCGGCCCGGTCCGCGAGCAGCCGCCCGGTGGCCGCGTCGCCCCGGTAGCCGCAGAGCAGCAGCCGGCCCCACCGCTCCCCGCGCCCGCCCAGCTCGGCGCGGACCCAGCCGTCACCGGCGCTGCCGCCGGCCTGCCGGGCGATCCGCTCCCAGTCGCGCAGCACGTCGTCGACCGCGGACCGCTCCCCCGCCGTGCCGAGGACGCGGTGGGCGAGGTTGGTGACGACGACCGGGCAGCCGCCGTGCCGGGCGACCTCGTCGAGCAGCCGTTGCAGCGGCGCCCCGGCCGTGATCAGCCCGGTGAGGGCGGTGCGTACGCTCTCCGACAGGCTGATCGCGGCGAACTTGCGCCGCACGAGCCGGGACTGCACCTCCTCCGTCAACTCGGCGAAGGGGAACGGCCGGTGCAGTACGACCATGGGCAGCCCGCACCGCTCGGCGGCCCGGCGCATCACCTCGGGCGGCGCGGGGAAGGCCCGGCCGAGACCGAGGACGACGGCCGCCGCCTCCGCCCGGTGCAGGGACCGGATGTACTCGGCCTGCCGGGCCTCGTCCCCGGCGAGCAGCACACCGGTGGTGAGGACCATCTCCCCGCCGCTGAGCATGACGCCGACGTCGGCGGCCTCGGCGACGTGCACCCAGCGCACCGGCCGGTCGAGCTGTGCGGCGCCGGCCACCACCTCGGGCTCCCCGGCGAGCACGCGCTCCAGGGTCAGCACCTGGCGCACGGAGAGGGCGGGTTCCAGCACGTTCCGGGGCTCCGAGGTGATGCTCATGGCCGTACACCTGTTCTCTAGTACGTGCTCCTCAGCGCCTGTTCCAGGATCGCCGCGCCCTCTTCGGCCTCGGCGACCGTCAGCGACAGCGGCGGGCTGATCCGCAGGGCGCTGGTGTCGTGCCCGCCGCCCTTGCCGAGGAGCAGCCCGCCCTCCCGGGCCGCCTCCAGCACCGCCGCGACGGCCTGCGGGTCGGCCTCGTCCGTGCCCGGTCTGACCAGCTCGACGCCGATCATCAGCCCGCGTCCGCGCACCTCCCGCACCCCGGGCAGCTGCGCGCCGACCGCCCGCAACCGCTCGATGAGCAGGCCGCCGACGCGCCGGGCGTTGCCCTGGAGGTCGTGTTCGAGGAGGTAGGTGAGGTTGGCGAGGCCGGCCGCCATGGTGATCTGGGTGCCGCCGAAGGTGGAGATGCTGTTGGCGTCCAGGCAGTTCATGATCTCGGAGCGGGCGACGACCCCGCCGATGGACATGCCGTTGCCGATGCCCTTGGCGAAGGTGACGATGTCCGGCGGGCCGCTGCGGGCGTGCGCCTGCCAGCCCCAGAAGTGGTCGCCGGTGCGGCCCCAGCCGGTCTGCACCTCGTCGGCGATCCACAGGACGCCGTGCTCCTTCAGCACCTCCCGGAAGGAGGCGTAGAGACTGTCCGGCGGGGAGGTGAACCCGCCGACGCCCTGGACGGGTTCGGCGATCAGCGCGGCCGGCGGCCGGGTGTGGCCGAGGACGTCCTTCAGGTCGGCGACACAGGCGTCGATGAACGCGCGGTCGTCGAGGTGGGCGAACGGCCCCCGGGTGCGCACGCCGCCGTGGACGTACAGGGTCTGGAGCGGGGAGAGGGAGGTCGGGGACCAGCCGCGGTTGCCGGTGACGCCGATCGCGCTGAAGGACCGGCCGTGGTAGCTGTTCCGCATGGCGAGGACGGTGTTGCTGCGCCGGTAGGTGGTGGCGAGCAGCAGGGCGGTGTCGTTGGCCTCGGTGCCGGAGGTCGTGAAGAACACGCGGGCGTCCGGGATGCCGCTCACCTGGGCGATCCGCTCGGCGAGTTCGACCATCGGCCGGTTGAGGTAGAGGGTGGAGGAGTGGATGATCCGGCCGGCCTGCTCGCTGACCGCCTTGGTCACCTCGGGCAGGGCGTGCGCGGTCAGCGTGGTCAGGATGCCGCCGAAGAAGTCCAGGTACCGCCGGCCGGCGGTGTCCCAGACGTGGCGTCCCTCGCCGTGGCTGAGCTCGATCGGGTCGTCGTAGTAGAGGGCGAGCCAGTCGGGCAGGACCCTGCGGTGGCGGGAGTAGAGGTCGTTCACGGCTGCACCAGCCCTTCGTAGGCGTCGGGACGGCGGTCGCGGTAGAAGGCCCACTGCCGCCGCACTTCCTCGATGAGGTCGAAGTCCAGGTCGCGGACGAGGAGTTCCTCGCTCTTGTCGCTGGCCACCTCACCCACGAACTGTCCGCGCGGATCGACGAAGTACGACGTCCCGTAGAAGTCGTTGTCGCCGTACTCCTCCTGCCCGACCCGGTTGATGGCGGCGATGTAGTACTCGTTGGCGACGGCCGCGGCGGGCTGCTCCAGCTGCCACAGGTACGCGGACAGGCCCCGGTGGGTGGCGGACGGGTTGTAGACCAACTGGGCGCCGTTGAGCCCGAGTTGCCGCCAGCCTTCCGGGAAGTGGCGGTCGTAGCAGATGTAGACGCCGACCTTGCCGACGGCGGTGTCGAAGACGGGCCAGCCGAGGTTGCCGGGCTTGAAGTAGTACTTCTCCCAGAAGCCCTTGACCTGCGGGATGTGGTGCTTGCGGTACTTGCCGAGGTAGGTGCCGTCGGCGTCGATCACGGCGGCGGTGTTGTAGTAGAAGCCGGACCCCTCGACCTCGAAGACCGGGACGACGATCACCATGCCGGTCTCGCGCGCCAGCTCCCGCATCCGGCGCACGGTCGGACCGTCGGGCACGGGCTCGGCCCAGCGGTAGTGCTCCGGCTCCTGGACCTGGCAGAAGTAGGGGGCGTTGAAGACCTCCTGGAACCCGATGATGCGCGCGCCCCGGCGGGCCGCCTCGCGGGCGTGCTCCTCGTGTTTCGCGACCATGGACTCGGTGTCGCCGGTCCAGGTGGCCTGGACCAGAGCGGCGCGGACGACGTTGGTCATGAGCTGCTCCTTCGACACGACGTCAGAGCCTCTACGCCCGTAGAGCAGGCGGTAGATTGACGAAAGTAAGCCTCCGCGCGGCCCTTGCCAAGACCATCGCCGCCAACCCGCTGAGTCGATCTCGATTCACACCCCTGTGGGTGAGCCGTCGGCCCGGCCCGGGGGCGCGGACCGTGACACACCAGGACACTACCCATCCTGGCCTGTCACACGGTGTACCCGGCGACACGCAGGGCGTGCACGAGGTCCCGGTGCCGCTCGCCGGAGACGCCGAGCGCGGCGTCCAGCAGCAGCGGGACCAGGCGCCCGGGGTCGGCGGCGACACACCGGGCGGCCTCCTCGGGGGTACGGACGCGCACATGGGCGTCCAGCAGGGCCCGCGCCTCCCGCCGCCTGCCCTCGTCCTCCATCCGCAGCACGGCCGCGCCGATCTTCTCCGCTGGCCGGGCCACGCCCTGCCGCAGCAGTCGCCGGCCGTCGCCGTCCCGGCCGGCCGCGGTGAGCGCGTCGGCGGCGGCGACCAGCCGCTCGGCGGGCAGCGCGGCGGCCTCCCACAGCAGCGTGGCCCAGTCGGCGCCGAGCCCGGCCCGGTGCAGGGCGTCCGCGAGCAGCGGCAGCCGGCCCACGGGCCAGCGCGCTGCCTCGACCAGCACCACGTGCGCCTCCCCGCCCCGCCCCTCGCCCCGCAACCGCGCCAGCCGCCCGACGACCCCGTCGACGGCCTCGCGAGCCCCCTCGTCCACGGCCGCGCCGTCCGGCACCGACGGCTCCGCCACCTCCCCGGCCCCGGCGAACCGGGCCCCCCGCGGCGACCGCGGCCCACCGTCCGCGACGGCACCCCCGGAAGCCCGCGGTACGACGACGGGCGCGGCCTCCGCACCCTCGACGGCCCCGGCGAACCGGGCGCTGCCACGGCGACGTCTGCGGGCTTTGGGGTCGGGGGTGTGCGCGGGGGTGGCGCCGGGCGAGGAGGCGCCTCCGGCTTCGGCACCGGCGGCGGCCGGTGAGGCGGGCACGTCAGGAGCGGTCACCCCGGAGGCCGAGGCGGGCAGAGCGACGCCGTGGCGGGCCTCCTCGGGTGCCAGTGCGGCACGGGGGCGGGGAGCCGCGGGCGGATCGGTGCGGGAAGGGCGGACGGCGACGTGAGGAGCGGGCGCGACACCGGGGCGGGTGGGTCCGGGCCTGCCTCCCGCAGAACCCGTCCGCCGGTCCAGCGCCTCCAGGCGGGCGCGGAGTTCCGCGCAGCGGGACGTGGCGCGGGTGTGGTCGTCGTGGGCCCAGGCGAGGTCGAGCCGGAGGGCGTCGGCCTGGTCCCCGGGGAGCGGCGTGGACAGCCTGCGGCTCAGCCCGGCGTGGCGTTCCGCCGCGTACCGCTGCTCGCGGAGCATGACGTCGAGCCGGTCGGCCAGGGCGTCCCGGGCGCCGGGCCGGGTGTCGTACGCGGTGACCGCGGCGGCGTGCAGCGCGCGGGCCCGTTCCCGCTCGACCCCCGCGGCGGCGGGGCCGTACAGCGCGCCGAGATCCTCCAGCAGCGCCTCCACCACGTCCCACGGCGCCACCTCGCGCCCGTCCAGGCAGGCGCGCATACCCTCGGGGTCCCGCTGCCAGAAGACCCCGGTCCAGCCGCCGCGCGGATCGAGGCGCGCCAGCAGAGCGTCCAGGTAGCTCGCGAACTCCCTTACCTGACCGGGGAGTTGATCCACAGCCATCGTCCAGCTCCCGCCCGACCGCCGGCACTCTCGTCCGGGTAGGCAACACCAGTGGTGTTACGGGCTTGCTACGGAGAGTTTTCCGGCAGCACGCGAACCGCTCAGCGAGGGATCCCGACCGTTGCGCGTCCGACCCCGCCGCACGGGCTCCTCAGACGGCCATCAGGGCGCACCGGGCGACCAGGTCGTCCATCGACAGGCCGAGGACGCGCGCCAGCGCGGCCACGGTGAAGAACGTCGGCGTCGGCGCCCGCCCCGTCTCGATCTTGCGCAGCGTCTCGGCCGAGACGCCCGCCTCGGCGGCGACGTCGACCATGCTCCGGTCACCGCGCGCCGCCCGCAGCAACTGCCCGAGCCGCTCGCCGCGTTCACGCTCTTCGGGGGTGAGGGGGGTGCGCACCATGCACCCCATTCTAATACCACCCCGCACCGACTCCCCATTCACATACCGGTATAGTAATTGGGGCGGGGAACTGAAGACGGCGTCTCCCTGCCGGAGCAGGACGAGGCGGCCCGGGAGGCGCTCCGCGCGGCGGGCGCGACCCCACCTCCGGCTGACCGAGACCGCCGAGCGGGCGCCGGCGGCGGGCATCGAGGCGGCGATGGCCGCGCGTCGGCGCCATCGCGCACGCCGTCGGCCCGGTCCGCCGTACGGCCGGTCACGGCATCCCGGACGGCTTCGGCGGCCACGGCCCGGACCGCCGTGTGCACGACCGCGGCCGGGCCGGTGGCCCTCGCCATCGAACCCCCGGGGATCGGGAGCGGCGAGGACCCCTGCCAGGCGGCGGCCGACGGCTGGACGAGGCGACCCGGGAGGTGCTCCGCGCGGCGGGCACGACCCCACCGTTCCTCGGCCACCGCCCCTCCTCCGCCCCGACACCATCCCCACGAGGGCCGCCCGCGCCCCGCGGACCTCCGGCCGACCGAGACCGCCGAGCGGACGCCGGCGGCGGGCATCGAGGCGGCGATGGCCGGGAACCGCGTCGGCGCCATCGCGCACACCGTCGGCCGGGACCATGGTCCTCGCCATCGAGCCCCTTGCGGCGAGGACGTGCCAGGTGTGGGCCGACGGCTGGACGCTCCGCACGAACGACGGCTCCCGCGCGGCCCGCGTCGAGCACACGGTTGCGATCACGGAGGACGGCCCCCGGGTCCGGACCGCACGAGAGGTCCCGTGAGGGGCGCGGGCCACCCCCGTGCGGACGGCCCCCGGGTCCGGACCGCACGAGAGGTCCCGTGAGGGGCGCGGGCCACCCCCGTGCTCGCGCGAGCGCCGTGCCAGACCGGCGCCCGCACCCTCCTGGGCGGACATGCCCACCCCCACGGATCGTGTCATCGTGGGCATGAGCAACCCGCCCCCGGGTTACCCGGCCGCTCCGCATGTCGTCAGCGAAGGAACCCACGCGATGACCAACGGCTACCCTCCTGACCCCTTCGGTGAATTCCTGGCCCGCTTCTTCGGCGGCACGGGCGGAGCCCCCGGGCCCCGCCACATCGACATCGGCCGCCTGCTCAGCCAGCCGGCCCGGGAGCTGGTCAGAGGAGCCGCCCAGTACGCGGCCGAGCACGGCAGCCGGGACCTGGACACCCAGCACCTGCTGCGCGCGGCGGTGTCGACGGAGCCCACCCGGAGCCTGCTGAGCCGGGCGGGCGCGGACCCGGACTCGCTCGCGACGGAGATCGACGACCGGGCGGGCCCCGTCCAGCACCCGCCCGGCGAGGCACCGCCGCCGACCTCGCTGTCGCTGACCCCGGCGGTCAAGCGCGCCCTGCTGGACGCGCACGACATGGCGCGGGCGAGCGGCGCCGGGTACATCGGCCCGGAGCACGTGCTGAGCGCGCTGGCCGCGAACCCGGACTCGGCGGCCGGGCACATCCTGCACGCGGCCCGGTTCTCGGCGGGCGGCCTGCCGCCCGAGGCCCCGGAGAGCGCGCCGCCCCGCCCGGAGCGGCAGCGCCAGCGGCCCACCGGCACGCCGACGCTGGACAAGTACGGCCGTGATCTGACCGAGATGGCCCGGCAGGGCCGCATCGACCCGGTGATCGGCCGGGAGACGGAGATCGAGCAGACCATCGAGGTGCTGTCGCGGCGCGGCAAGAACAACCCGGTGCTGATCGGTGACGCGGGCGTCGGCAAGACGGCCATCGTGGAGGGCCTGGCCCAGCGGATCGCGGACGGGGAGGTCCCGGACGTCCTGGCGGGGCGCCGGGTGGTCGCCCTGGACCTCACCGGGGTGGTGGCCGGCACCCGCTACCGGGGCGACTTCGAGGAGCGCCTCAACAACATCGTGGAGGAGATCCGCGCCCACTCCGACCGGCTGATCGTGTTCATCGACGAGCTGCACACCGTCGTGGGCGCGGGCTCCGGCGGCGAGGGCGGCACGCTGGACGCCGGGAACATCCTCAAGCCGGCGCTGGCCCGCGGCGAGCTGCACATCGTGGGCGCGACCACGCTGGAGGAGTTCCGCCGGATCGAGAAGGACGCGGCGCTGGCCCGCCGCTTCCAGCCGGTCCTGGTGCCCGAGCCGACGGCCGAGGACACGATCGAGATCCTGCGCGGGCTGCGCGACCGGTACGAGGCCCACCACCAGGTCCGCTACTCCGACGAGGCGCTGGTCGCCGCCGTGGAGCTGTCGGACCGGTACCTCACCGACCGGCGGCTGCCGGACAAGGCGATCGACCTGATCGACCAGGCGGGCGCGCGGGTCCGGCTCGGTGCCCGGACGAAGGGCACGGACGTGCGCGCGATGGAGCGCGAGGTCGAGCAGCTGGTCCGGGACAAGGACCAGGCGGTCGCGGACGAGGACTACGAGCAGGCGAAGCAACTACGGGACCGGATCGGCGAGCTGAAGGAGCGGATCGCCCAGGTGTCCGACGGCTACAAGGCCGACGAGGGCCTGGACCTGGAGGTGACGGCGGAGGCCATCGCCGAGGTGGTGTCCCGGCAGACCGGCATCCCGGTCAGCCGGCTGACCCAGGAGGAGAAGGAGCGGCTGCTCGGCCTGGAGCAGCACCTGCACCAGCGGGTGGTGGGCCAGGAGGAGGCGGTCGCCGTGGTGTCCGAGGCGGTCCTGCGCTCCCGCGCGGGGCTGTCGAACCCGAACCGGCCCATCGGCAGCTTCCTCTTCCTCGGCCCGACCGGCGTCGGCAAGACCGAGCTGGCGCGGGCGCTGGCGGAGGCGCTGTTCGGCAGCGAGGACCGGATGGTCCGGCTGGACATGAGCGAGTACCAGGAGCGGCACACCGTCTCCCGGCTGGTGGGCGCCCCGCCCGGGTACGTCGGCCACGAGGAGGCCGGCCAGCTCACCGAGGTGGTGCGCCGGCACCCGTACTCGCTGCTGCTGCTGGACGAGGTGGAGAAGGCGCACCCGGACGTCTTCAACATCCTGCTCCAGGTGCTCGACGACGGCCGGCTCACCGACTCCCAGGGCCGGACCGTGGACTTCACCAACACGGTCATCGTGATGACCAGCAACCTGGGCTCGGAGGCGATCACCCGGCGCGGTGCCGGGATCGGGTTCGGGCCGGGTGGCGCGGAGGCCGACGAGGAGGCGCGGCGCGAGCAGATCCTGCGGCCGTTGCGCGAGCACTTCCGGCCGGAGTTCCTGAACCGGATCGACGAGATCGTGGTGTTCCGGCAGTTGACGAGCGAGCAGTTGCGGCAGATCACCGATCTGCTGCTGGAGACCACCCGGCGGCTGCTGGACGGGCAGGGCGTCTCGGTCGAGTTCACGAGCGCGGCCGTCGACTGGCTCGCCGAGCGCGGCTACCAGCCGGAGTACGGCGCCCGGCCGCTGCGCCGCACCATCCAGCGGGAGGTGGACAACCAGCTGTCCCGGCTGCTGCTCGACGGCACGATCTCCGAGGGCAGCCGGGTGACCGTGGACGCGCGGGACGGGCGGCTGGACTTCCGCACGGAAGCGGCCGGGCCGCCCGCGCCCGAACTCTGACGGCAGGGCCCGCGGGCCCTGCCGTCAGCGCACTGTGACCCGGGCCGTGGGCCCGGCCGTCAGCGCGCCGGGTTCACCACCATCGCCGAGCCGCCACCGCGCCGTACCTTCTCGGCGGCGGCCAGCCACTCGCCGTCCGGCAGCCGCTGCACGCCCGTGGCCGCGCCGATCTCCGGGTTGAGGCTGAAGGAGTGCCCGATGGCCTCCAGCCGCTTCCTCAGGTCGCTGTCGTACAGTCCCGGTTCCAGCTCGGTCCGGGCGGCGTTGCGCTGGCTGGCGCGCGGTGCGGCGATCGCGTCCACCAGGGGCAGTTTCCGGTCCAGGAACCCGGTGAGGGTCTGGAGCACGGTGGTGACGATGGTCGCGCCACCGGGTGAACCGAGCGCCACGACGGGCCTGTTGTACCGGTCCAGGACGATCGTCGGGGAGATCGAGGAGCGCGGGCGCTTGCCCGGGCCCGGCAGGTTCGGGTCGTGCACGGCCGGGTTGGCCGGGGCGAAGGAGAAGTCGGTCAGCTCGTTGTTGAGCAGGAAGCCCCGGCCCGGGACGGTGATGCCGCTGCCGCCGGTCTGCTCGATGGTGAGCGTGTAGGCGACGACGTTGCCCCACTTGTCGGCCACGGTGAGGTGGGTGGTGTTCTCCCCCTCGTAGGTCGTCGGGGCCGCCGTACCGCCCTGGCCGCAGGGGGCCGGGTGCCGGGGGTCGCCGGGCGCGAGCGGGCTGGTGAGGACCGCGTCGTCCTTGATCAGGCAGGCGCGGGAGTCGGCGTACCGCTGGGACAGCAGTTGCGCGGTCGGGACGTCCTCGAAGGCGGGGTCGCCGACCCAGCGTCCGCGGTCGGCGAAGGCGATGCGGCTGGCCTCGATGTAGTGGTGCAGGTACTGCACCTCGCTCGCCTTCGACAGGTCGGTGTTCTGAAGGATGTTGAGCGCCTCGCCGACCGTGGTGCCGCCGGAGGAGGAGGGCGCGATGGAGTACACGTTCAGGCCGCGGTACGACGTCCTGGTGGGCGCCTGGAGCTTGGCGCGGTAGACGGCGAAGTCCTTCTCGGCCAGCTTGCCGGGGCGGGCGTTCCAGCCGGAGGCGGGGTCCACGGGCGGGTGTTCGACCGTCTTGACGATGTCGTCGCCGATGTCCCCGCGGTAGACCGCGCCGATGCCCTGCCGGCCCAGTTGCTCGTAGGTGCGGGCGAGTTCGGGGTTCTTGAACGTGGAACCGACGACGGGCAGCCGTCCGTTCGGCAGGAACAGCTTCGCGGTGTCCGGGAAGTAGCGGAACCGGGTCTCGTTGGAGGCGGTCTGCGCGCGGAAGGTGTCGTCCACCGTGAAGCCGTCGCGGGCGAGGCGCTCGGCGGGCTTCAGCAGGGTGCCGAGCCGCTTGCTGCCCCACTGGTCCAGCGCCTTCTGCCAGGTGGCGGGCGTGCCCGGGGTGCCGACGCTCAGACCACTGCTGACGGCGTCGGCGAAGGCGAGCGGCTTGCCGTTCTCCGTGAACAGGTCGGCGTCGGCGCTCAGCGGCGCGGTCTCGCGCCCGTCGACGGTGTGCACCGTGCGGGACTTGGCGTCGTAGTAGACGAAGTAGCCGCCTCCGCCGATGCCGGCCGAGTAGGGCTCGGTGACGCCGAGCGCGGCGGCGGTGGCGACGGCCGCGTCGACCGCGTTGCCGCCGTGCTTGAGCACCTCGATGCCGACGGCGGAGGCGTCGGCGTCGACGCTGGCGACGGCGCCGCCGTAGCCGACGGCCACCGGGACCTTCGCCGGTGTCCTGTTCGTCGTCGCGGCGGGCGGCGCCGCCGCCCCCACCGACACCACAGCGGCCGAGACCGCAAGAACCGCCAGTTTCCGCGTGCCTGGGCGACCCATCCGTACCTCCCGTCGGGACAAGTCCGCGCAGCGTAACCGGATGACCGGTACTACCGACAGTACGCCTGCGCACCGCGGTCGTCGCCCGGGCCCGCTACCATGCGCGGCCATGAACGACGACGTGCGCAACATCGTCCTCGGGGTCATGGCCGCGGGCGTCTCGGCCGCGCTGGGCTGGGTCGCCCGGACGTACCTGTGGAAGCGCCGGCTGCGCCGCAAGCAGTCCTTCTTCGGGCTGCCGGACCACGCCGAGTCGCTGCTGGTGGTCAACCGCAACGCGGGCGGGCCGGAGCTGTCGGTGATGCGGCACGACGTGTTCGCCCTGCTGGAACTGTCCGCCCTCATCAAGGACTGCAACGCCCACGCGCGGGTGGTGGCGCACGACGCCGCCCAGCAGGGGTTCGGCGAGCGCACGGAGTTCTGCCTCGGCGGTCCCGCCTCGAACCGCCGGATGGAGGCCCACCTCTCCTCGCTGCTGCCGGGCGTGCGGATGAACGCGGAGGCCGCGACGGGCCCGGACGTCGGCGCCTTCCGGATCGGCGGCGAGGAGTACCGGATGGACGCCGGCCGCAGCGAGTACGTGCTGCTCGCCCGGCTCACCGCCGACGGCGGCCGGGACACCCGCCCGGTGTTCCTCTTCTGCGGCCAGCGGGCGATCACCCATCAGGCGGCGACCCGCTATCTCGCCCGCCACCACGAGCGGCTGGCCCGCAAGTACGGCGGCGGCTCCTTCGTGTTGCTGCTGAAGGTGGTCAACTCCGAGGCGTACGGCCCGGATGTGGTCGAGCTGGTGGCGGACGTGACGCGGGCGGCGCGGACAGCGCTGCCGGAGCCCGCCCCCACCACCGCCGAGTGACACTTCAGGCGCGCAGCGCGGTGCGGCCGTGTCCCCTGCCGCTGCCGCCCCGCACACCACGCTCACCCTGACCGGGGAGAGCGGCACTCTCATCGCCTACCTGTACGACGTGGGTCCGCTCGGCATCGGCAAGCTGGTCACCCGCGTGCCCTGGACCGGGCACGGGCGGACGCCCGGCGAGCCGTTCGCCGTCGACCTGGACCCGTTCTCCACGGCCTACGACGTCCCCGCCGGGCACCGCCTCGCGCTGGTGGTCGACACGGTCGACCCGCTCTACGCCGAGCACAACCCGTCCGGCGCGCAGCTGACCTTCTCCTCGCCCTCGGACGACCCGTCGTACGTGTCCGTCCCGCTCGGCGAGCAGTGATCTCCGGCTGCCGCCGGACGAGCCTGGCCCGTAGAACCGCCGCCCCCCTCATGCTTTCGGGGCCGTGGGGGGCACCCCACCCGGCAGCAGCGCCCCCGGCCCGGGAGCGGCGACCGCCACCCCCGTGGTCCTGGGGCTGCGCCGCTCCCGCCGGGACACCCGGTCGGCGAACCAGGAGAGCAGCATGCACATCCCGATGTAGATCGGCGAGATCACCATCACCACGGGGATGAACGGCAAATCGTAGTCGAGGTTGGAGGCGATGAGCTTCCCGGCGTGGAGGAACTCCTCGTAGGTGATGAGAAAGCCGAGGGAGGTGTCCTTCAGGGTGACCACCAGCTGGCTGATGACGGCGGGCAGCATGGCGCGCACCGCCTGCGGGACGAGGACGTACGCCATGACCTGGGTCTTGCGCATGCCGAGCGCGAACGCGGCCTCGCCCTGGCCGCGTTCGACGGCGTTCACGCCCGAGCGGAAGACCTCGGCGAGCACCGAGCCGTTGTAGAGGGTGAGCCCGGCGACCAGCGCGGGCAGCGGCTGCACCGTCAGCGCCACGAAGATGAAGAAGATCATCACCAGGACGGGCATCGCGCGGAAGAACTCCACGACGACCGTGGCGAGCAGGCGCACCGGCCGGTGGTCCGACAGCCGGCCGGTGGCCAGCAGCCCGCCGAGGGCGAGGGAGAGGACGGCCGCGAGGGCGAACGCCTTGAGGGTGTTGCCGAGTCCGCGCAGCAGCAGTTCCTGGATGCCTTCGTAGGCGAAGGGCATCCACTTGGTGTACGTGAACTGGCCGGTGGCGACGAGAAGGTACAGGATCCAGGCGAGGAGCGCGAGGATGACGACGGCGGACAGGACGGCGTAGACGGCCTGCCGGCGGCGGGTGCGCGGGCCCGGGACGTCGTAGAGCGCGGTCGCCCCGGTCATCGGGCCACTCCCCAGGTCCGCTCCAGCACGTGGAACAAGGCGCTGATGGCGAGCGTGATGACGAGGTAGCCGACGGCGATCCAGACGAACGTCCAGATGATGCTGTAGCCGAGTTCGTTGAGCGTCTTGTAGGTGCCGAGCAGTTCGGTCACGCTGAACGCGCCCGCGATGGCCGAGTTCTTGGCGAGCGCGATGAGGGTGGAGCCGACGGGCGGGATCACGGACCGGAACGCCTGCGGCAGCACCACCAGCGACAGGGTCTGCCCGAAGGTCATCCCCAGGCTGCGGGCCGCCTCGCCCTGCCCCTTGGGCACGGTGTTGACGCCCGCGCGCAGCGCCTCGCAGATGAACGCGGAGGTGTAGCAGCCGAGGGCGAGGACGGCGAAGACCTGGAAGGGCAGCACCAGTCCGAAGCGGGGCAGGCCGAGCAGGACCGCGAAGAACAGCAGGGTGAGCGGGGTGTTGCGCAGCACGGTGACCCACACGGTGCCGAAGACCCGCAGCGAGGCGACGGGGGCGACCCGGAAGGACGCCATCAGGAAGCCCAGCGCGAGGGCCAGCAGAGAGGCGTAGACGGTCAGCCGGAGCGTGCCGAGGAAACCGTCGCCGTAGGCGGAGAAGTTGTCGGTCAGTACGTTCATGCCGTCCTCGGTCGGCTCGCCGGGTAGCGGTCGATGGCGGGAGGTCTGGGTGCGGGCACGCCGGAGAGGCCGAGCGTGGCGTCGTACGCCTTCTTCCAGTCGCCGTTGCTCTCCCGGGCCGCCAGGGCGTCGTCGAGGGCGAAGCGCAGCGCGTTGTCGCCGTGCGGGACGCCGATGCCGTACGGCTCCTCGGAGAACGGCCTGCCGACGGCCTTGAGTTCGTCGGGGGCCTTGGCCGCGTAGCCGATCAGGATGGCGTCGTCGGTGGTGACGGCGTCGACCTGGTAGGTGAGCAGGTTGTCGACGCAGACCGAGTAGGTGTCGTAGGCGACCAGGACCGCCTGCGGGTAGTCGCCCTTGATGCGCTGGTACGGCGTGGAACCGGCCGCCGAGCAGACACGCTTGCCGACGAGGTCCTGCGGGCCGTGGATGCCGTCCTCCTCCTCGCGGACCAGGAGCGACTGGCCGGCCAGGTAGTAGGGGCCGGCGAAGCCGACGAGCTCCTTGCGGCCCGCGTTGATGGTGTAGGTGCCCACGTAGTAGTCGATCTGGCCGTTCTGGAGGGCGGTCTCGCGGTTGGCGGAGGCGATCGTGCGGAAGCGGACGGTCTTCGGCGGGAAGCCGAGGGAGGCGGACATCATCCTGGCGATCTCGATGTCGAAGCCGGAGTAGGCACCGGTGGCCGGATCCCTCTCGGCGAGGTAGGGCTGGTCCTCCTTGGCGCCGACCACGAAGTAGCCGCGCTTCTTCGCCCGGGTCCAGGTCGGCGAGGCGGGCAGGCGGAAGTCCCGGGCCACCTGGTAGTGCGGGAGCTTCTCGGGCGCCGGGCCCTTGCCGGGCGGGCTGCCCTCCTTGCCGCAGGCGGCGGCCAGCAGGGCCAGCGGGACGCACAGGGCGCGGAGCACACGGGTGGGACGGATCACGGGTCGCACTCCCCCGGTCAGTGCTTGAGGATCTTGGACAGGACCTCCCGGGCACGGTCGCCGCGCGGGTTCGGGAAGACCGTGCCGGCCTCGGCGCGCGGCCGGGCGAGGGCCCTGTCCCAACGGATCGACGGCCATCCGCAGGCCCACCCACTCTCGGCTGTGTCGTGGTGCCGCAACCTATCCAGACGACAGCGGAGTTGAGGGATGACACGCACCTTCCGGGCAATAGCCGTATTTACGCCCACCGGGGCATCCGGGGCGGCGGCGTCAGGTCTCGGCGATCTCCGCGTACAGCTGGGACAGCTCGGGAACCCCGCTCACCGCCCACTCCTCCCCGGCCGGCACCACCTCCGCGGTGCGGCCGGAGGCGAGGCGCACGACGGGCTCGCCGTCGGACCGGATCCGCCAGGCGGCGCCGGGTACGGTGCGCACGACGACCGTGCCCAGGTACAGCCCGGCGTCGTGGCCCAGCCAGGGCAGGATCTCCGGGTCGTCCCGCCAGCGCGGGACCATCTGGTCCAGGGCCTCCAGCGAGGCCGGGGTGTCGTCGAGGCGGACGCCCGCCCGAGCCGCCTGCGAGCGCAGCAGCTCGCACTCGGACAGCAGCGCGGCGACCGCCTCGGGGTCGGCGCGGAGCGCCGCTTCCGCCTTCTTCGCGTGCCGGGGGCCCAGGAACGGAAGGTTCATGGACCCAGCGTGGCATCACACGTCCAGGTCGACCACCACCGGCGCGTGGTCGGAGGCGCCCTTGCCCTTGCGCTCCTCGCGGTCGACGTAGGCGTCCTTGACGGCCTGGGCGAACGGCTGGTTGCCGTACACCAGGTCGATGCGCATGCCGCGGTTCTTCGGGAAGCAGAGCTGGCGGTAGTCCCAGTAGGTGAACGGGTGGTCGTACTTCAGCGGGCGCGGCACGACGTCGTCCAGGCCCGCCTCGCGCAGGGCGGCCAGCGCGGCGCGCTCGGCCGGAGTGACGTGGGTGGAGCCCTCGAAGGCGGCCGGGTCGTAGACGTCGTCGTCCGTCGGCGCGACGTTGTAGTCGCCCAGCACCGCGAACGGGCGGCTGCCCTGCGCGTCGCCGTACACGGCCGCCTTCAGCGCCTCGAACCACTGGAGCTTGTACGCGTAGTGCGGGTGGCCGACCTCGCGGCCGTTCGGCACGTAGACCGACCAGACGCGGACCGGGCCGCAGGTCGCCGAGAGGGCGCGCGGCTCGGTCACGCCGTCGTAGCCCGGGTCGCCGGGCAGGCCCTTGACCACGTCCTCGATGCCGACGCGGGAGAGCACTGCCACGCCGTTCCACCGGCCGGTCGCGTGGACCGCGGCCTCGTAGCCCAGCTCGCGGAGCTGGTCGAACGGGAACTGCTCCTCGGCGACCTTGGCCTCCTGGAGGCAGAGCACGTCGGTGCCGCTGCTCTCCAGCCAGGCCAGCAGCCGGGGAAGGCGGGCGGTGATCGAGTTCACGTTCCAGGTAGCGATGCGCATGCCTCACAACCTACCCGGCGGGTCCGACAACGCGGTCCGCGCGCTCAGACCTCGGTCCACGCCCCGGGGTGCAGCCGCTGGTGCTCCGTGCCGCCCAGGCGGCCGAGGTGGCCCTCGTAGAGCGGCAGGGCGAGGTCGGTGAGCAGGGCGTCGTGGACGTCGTACGCGCGCCGCGGGCCCACCTCGCGGACGTAGTCGATCACCTCGGAGATCTTGTTCCAGGGCGCCATCACCGGCACCAGCAGCGTCTCGACCGCCTGGCCGGGCACGGTGAGGGCGTCACCGGGGTGGAAGACCTTCCCGCCGTCGATCAGATAGCCGACGTTGGTGATGCGCGGGATGTCCGGGTGGATCACCGCGTGCAGCTCGCCGTGGACCTGGACGTCGAAACCGGCGGCGGTGAAGGTGTCGCCGTGGCCGACGGTGTGCACCCGGCCCGGGAAGGCCGCCTCGACCTGGTCGGCGACCGACTTCAGCGTCCAGATGTGGGCGGCCGGGTTGTTCTCCATGGCGGCCCGCAGCCGGAACTCGTCGAAGTGGTCCGGGTGCTCGTGCGTGACCAGGATCGCGTCCGCGCCGAGGGCGGCGTCCTCCTCGGAGAACCCGCCCGGGTCGATGACGAGGGTCTGCCCCTCTTTCTCCAGGCGGACGCAGGCGTGGGACTTCTTCGTGAGCTTCATGTCTCCCCATCCTGCCGTCTGCGACCGCCCGGGGCCCTACTCGGCGGGCGTGGTCTCCTCCCGGATCACCTGCTGGGCCACCCGGAACGCGCTGTTCGCGGCCGGCACCCCGCAGTAGACGGCCGCCTGGAGCAGCACTTCCTTGATCTCGTCCGGGGTGAGCCCGTTGCGCAGGGCCGCCCGGGTGTGGAAGGCCAGCTCCTCCAGGTGGCCGCCCGCGACCAGCGCGGTGAGCGTGATGCAGCTGCGGGTACGGCGGTCCAGGCCGGGACGGTCCCAGATCTCGCCCCAGGCGTAGCGGGTGACGAACTCCTGGAAGTCCCCGGAGAACTCGTCGGCCTGTGCCAGCGCCCGGTCCACGTGGGCGTCGCCCAGCACCTCGCGGCGGACCTTCAGCCCGGTCTGGTACCGGTCCGGCTGCCCGGTGGGCTGCGCCGGTACGGCGGCCGGGGCGATCTCGGCGACCGGCGCGGGCTGCGGCGCGGCGGCCGGGACCGGGACGGCCGGCGTGCCCGGCAGGGCGGTCTGGCCGGTGTCGTAGGGCTGCTGCCAGGCGGTGGAGAAGTGGTGGACGAGCAGGTCGGTGACGGCGGCGGGCTGCTCGACCGGCACCAGGTGGGAGGCGCCGGGGACGACCGCAAGCCGGGCGTCCGGGATGCCGGCGACCAGGGTGCGGGCCTCGGCCGGGCCGGTGACCTGGTCGTCGGAGCCGACCAGCACCAGGGTCGGCACCCCCACCCGGCCCAGCTCGGGCCGTACGTCGAAGGAGGCCAGCGCCTCGCAGGCGGCGATGTAGCAGCCGGGGTCGGTGGTGCGGACCATCTGCACGGCCCACTCGGTGATCGCGGGCTGCGCCGCGGCGAACCCGCCGGTGAACCAGCGGTCGGGCGCGGTCCGGGCGATCGGGTCGAGCCCGTTGGTGCGCACGACCACCCCGCGCTGACGGAACTCGTCGGCGGTGCCGAACCGGGGGGAGGCCGCGACCACGGCGAGGGAGGCGAGCCGCGCGGGGTGGCGCAGGGCCAGCTCGATGCCGATCGCGCCGCCCAGCGCACAGCCCGCGTAGCCGAACCGCTGCACGCCGAGCGCGTCCAGCGTCGCCAGCAGCCGGGCGCTCAGCTCCGCGACCGATCCGGCCGGGTGCGCCGGGGCGCCGCCGTGACCGGGCAGATCGAACCGGAAGACGCGCCACTGCTTGGCCAGCTCCGGGACCTGGCGGTCCCACATGTGCCATGTGGTACCCAGAGAGGGTCCCAGGATCAGGACGGGCGCCTCTTCTGGCCCGTCAAAGCGGTATTGCAGGGTGTTCGACGGTGTCTCACTCACGCGTCAGACCCTCTCACGTCTCACGGACGCCCCTATAACGCGGGGGCGCAGGAAACCGGTCTGACCAGGTCGAAGACCTCGCGGGCGGCATATCGCTTGAGGCATCGGATGATCTCGCGTCGAGTCTTGCCTTCCTGGGTGCGGCGTTCGTAGTACGCCTGGGTCCGTGGGTCGTGGCGCAGCCGGGTGAAGACGATGCGGTGCAGGGCCGCGTTCGCCTGGCGGTCACCGCCGTAGTTGAGCCGGCGCATGCTCCGACGGCCCGACGAATACTCGATGGGGCTGACTCCGCAAAGGGCAGCAAAGGACGCCTCGGTGTTCAGCCGGTCGGGGTTGTCTCCCATGGTGATCAGGAGAGTGACGGCGCTGTCCGGACCGATGCCCACCGGTTCGAGCAGCTGCAGGGCGTGACGTTCGACGAGCCGGGTCAGGCGCTGGTTCAGCTCATCGATCTGCCCGGTGAGCTGTTCGATGCGCTCGGCGAGCATACGCAATGTCAGGTGGGTAGCCCGGGCCACCGCGTCCTCGTCTCCCCCACCGCCGGATAGGCCGAGGCGTGCGCAGGTGCGGAACAGCTCGCGGTTGCCCAGGCTGGACAGCTGTTCCCGAAGGGCGGGTCGGCGATGACCAGGACGGCTTTGAGCTGGTTGATCGCCTGGGTGCGGGCCTTGACCGCGGAGTCCTTGGCGAGCTTGTAGATCCGGGCGCTGTGCACCGGGCCGTCGCCGGACTTGGCCCGGGCGCGACCGCTGAGCACGGCTCGCGCGGCGGCCTGCGCATCGAGCGGGTCCGACTTCCCCCACAGACGGCGGGCCGAGCGGTCGGGCCGGTTCACCTCGTACACCTGGACCCGCTGAGCCAAAAGGTAGCGGGACAGGCCCGCGCCGAAGGTACCGGTGCCCTCCACCCCGGCCCGGCGCACCGTTCCCCGCTTGCGGGCCCACACGAGCAGCTGCCGGTAGCCGGCCGCCGTCGCCGGGAAGGACTCGGTCCCCAAGATCTTCCCGAGCGGGGAGACCACGGCGGCGACATGCACCTCGCCGTGCGTGTCCACGCCCAGGACGACCTCGCGCCGAACGGGAGGATCCGTGCTTGAGGAGGTGGTGCGCTGTCGGCTCGTCATGATGAATCGCCTCCCACGTGATGACGTGCTGGGTGGATGGCACCGACCCGCTCGGGCGGTCTGAACGGTGATGGCGCCCGAAACTCGGCAAGGCCCCTATTGGGACACGCCCTGTGGCTCGGTACCAGCAGGCACCATCCCGCAACGGCAGTCGACAAGCCCGTGACTGGACACTTCGGTCATAGATCTCATGAGTCAGACCCCCGCCATGGGACGGCAGTGTCCAACCGTCCCACTGATGTCGGTACAACGGCATGACCCGATCGCCGCCGGAAGACTTTGTCGGAGCTGGCACTCAACCTGGCTTGGACGGGCTAACAGCGAGTCAAGTTCTCGGCCACCCGTGACCGGCATTGACGGAGAGTCCTTGGGCCGGCTTACCGGCCCCGCGGTCGGGTAGCTACGGCAAAGGAACAGTAGCGTCGAGTAGTTGCTGTAACTAAGCGTGATGGGCGAGGGGCCCGTCGGGCGAGCACCGCCAGCGAGGCCGGCGCCGGGAGGAACCACGGGGTCATACCGTCGCAGTGCAGACGAAACCGAGGTCGGTCAGTCCCCTGGCCGGGCAGAGCCGGTCGGAGGGACCCGCTGGCGGTGGTCTGCAGCAGTTGCTAGTCCAGTGTCAGGGACCAGCGGAAATCTCAGGAGTCAGACCCCGCCGCAGGACAGCACCCACCTACCGTTCTGCGTCTATCCGGCTTGCAGCCACGTCAGCTCGCTCGTTCGGACGAATCGAGTCGAAGCGCCGGTCGCCTGCCAACGGAACTGGCACCATGCCGCCGTCGTACGTCACTGCGAGTCGAAGGCGGACCATTGGAACGGCGGGTCAATGAGCGGCAGCTCTCGGTGTTGCGGTGCTTGCCGTGACTGATGGCCAGGTCGGTCGTTGGTGTGGTTGTGGGTGGGGACCTTGCTGATGTCAGGTTGTGGGCGCGTGAACTGGAAGCCGTGCATGAGCGGTTCGTGCACCGTTTCAGCAGGTCGGAGCCGCGGGAATCGGCACTGGCTTATATGCGGGGCCTGATCGCACCCTTGCAACGGAAGAACGGCTGGACGCTGGCGGAGGAAGCCGGCCACGCAGGCCCGGACCGTATCCACCGGATGCTGAACCGGATCGAGTGGGACGCCGATGAGGTCCTCGACGACGTGCGCCAGTACGTCGTCGACAACCTCGGCGACCCCAACGCCGTCCTGGTCGTGGACGACACGGGCTTCTTGAAGAAGGGGACACGGTCGGCCGGGGTGCAGCGCCAGTAATCCGGCACCGCCGGGCGGACGGAGAACTGCCAGGTCGGCGTCTTCCTCGCCTATGCCACCGACCGAGGGCGGACACTGATCGACCGGCGTCTGTATCTGCCCACCTCCTGGACCGACGACCGCGAAAGGTGCCGCAGGGCCGGCATCGACGACGAGGTCGCCTTCGAGACCAAGGTGGCCATGGCCAAGGCGATGGTCCGCCGCGCGATCGCGGACAAGGTTCCGTTTCGGTGGGTGACCGCGGATGCCGCCTCGGGTTCTCCAAGGGCTGGCGCTCGGAGTTGGAGCGGGCGGACGTCTTCCACGTCATGGCCACCACCCGGCACGACACCGTGGTCACCCGCTGGGCACTCGACCACCCCGTCCACGACCTGTTCAACGGCCTTGCCCGGCAGAAATGGAAGCGCCGTTCCTGCGGCAACGGCGCTCACGGCCTGCGGATCTACGACTGGGCACGCGTCGAGGTGCGGCCCTGGCACCGACCCGACCGCCGCCACTGGGTGATCGCCCGCCGCAGCGTCACCCGCCCCACGGGAGATCTCCTACTACATCGCCTACTGCCCCGCCGGCACAACGCCTGACGACCTGATCCGCATCGCGGGCAGCCGATGGGCCATCGAGGAATGCTTCCAGAGCGCGAAACAGGAATGCGGCCTGGACGACTACCAGGTCCGCCGCTATCCCGGATGGCACCGCCACATGACGCTCGCCATGGCTGCCCACGCCTGCCTGACAGTCCTGCGAGCGCGCGAACTGGACGCCTGGAAAGCAGAAACGGATCCTCCCAGCTCATCCACCTCAGCCTCGCCGAGATACGACGGCTGATCACCCGCCTCACCGACCGCCGACGTACACCCGTCGAGCACATCCTGCACTGGTCGACCTGGCGCCGACGACGACAACACCAAGCTCGCATCAGCCACTACAAGCGGCGCGGACACAGCCCCTGAACTGGCCATCAGTCACAGCAAGCACCGTTGCAGTACTAGTACTCCAGCAGCGTTTCGCTATCTTGCCTGGTCAGAGGCATCGTCGGGAGTGTAGTTGGCTGATGGTCCATCAGGGGCGGTCTTGCCAGACCGCCCCTCCAACGAGTGGCATCGTCGCCGGTAGTGGCAGTGCCTGGCGACGGCCTGACGC
>NZ_BMVN01000046.1:0-59052 GCF_014650735.1 Streptomyces canarius | reverse complement strand
TGCGGGAAGCGGTTGTAGTGCTCGGGGTTGAGACCGACGATCTCCAGCAGCTCGCGGACCCGCCGCTCCCGGCCGCCCTCCGGGTTGATGCCGTTGATCTCCATCGGCCCCGAAATGATCTTGCCGACCGTCTGCCGCGGGTTCAGCGAGGCGTACGGGTCCTGGAAGATCATCTGGATCTCGGAGCGGATCGGCGCGAGTTGCTTGCGGTTCGCGTGGCTGATGTCCCGGCCGCGGTAGGTGATCGTGCCGCTGGTCGGCTCCAGCAGGCGGGTGATGAGCCGGCCGGTGGTCGACTTGCCGCAGCCGGACTCGCCGACCAGGCCCAGGCTCTCGCCCTCGGCGACCTGGAAGTCCAGGCCGTCGACGGCCTGCACCGCGCCGACCGTGCGCCGGATCGGGAAGCCGCCCTTGACCGGGAAGTGCTTGACCAGCCCCGAGACCTTCAGCAGCGGCTCGGGCACCGCGTCGTCACCGGCCTCGCGGGTGGTGGGGAGGACCAGGTCCTCTTTCATGACGGTTGTCCTCCTAGCCCAGACGGGGCCTGATCTCTTCGATGAAGATGGTGCGTTTCTGCTCCGCGCCCAGATGGCACGCCGAGGCACGGTCCGGCCCCAGCAGCGGGCGCTCGGTGACGCACCGGTCACCCGCGACCCGGTCCCGGAAGGTGCACCGGGGGTGGAAGCGGCAGCCGGTCGGCGGGTTGAGCAGGCTCGGCGGGGTGCCGGGGATCGGCGAGAGCGGGGTGCCGAGGTCGGAGTCCAGCCGGGGCATGGAGTTCAGCAGGCCCCAGGTGTACGGGTGTTGCGGCGCCCTGAGCACCTCGTCGACGGTGCCGCGCTCCACCGCGCGCCCGGCGTACATGACCATGATGTCGTCGGCCATGTCGGCGATGACCCCGAGGTCGTGGGTGATGAAGACGATCGCCGTGCCGAACTCCCGCTGGAGGTTCTTGAGCAGGTCCAGGATCTGCGCCTGCACGGTCACGTCCAGCGCCGTGGTCGGCTCGTCGGCGATCAGCAGGTCCGGGTCGCACACCAGCGCCATGGCGATCATCGCGCGCTGGCGCATACCGCCGGAGAACTGGTGCGGGTAGTCCCGCGCGCGTTCCTTGGGGTTGGGGATGCCGACCTTGGCGAGCATCTCCACGGCCCGCTCCCAGGCGGCGCGCTTCGAGGCGCCCGTGTGCTTCATGTACGGCTCGGCGATCTGCCGGCCGATGGTGTAGAAGGGCGACAGCGCGGTGAGGGGGTCCTGGAAGATCATCGCCATCCGGTTGCCGCGGAGCTTCTCCATCTCCTTCTCGGTGGCGGTGATCAGTTCCTTGCCGTCGAGGAGGATCTCCCCGTCGATCGTCGTGAACATCGGGTCGTGCAGCCCGAGGACCGTCAGGTTGGTGACCGACTTGCCCGAGCCCGACTCGCCCACGATGCCGAGGGTCTTCCCGCGGTGCAGGTCGAAGGAGAGGCCGTCGACGGCCCTGACCGGGCCGTCCTCGGTGGAGAACGTCACCTGGAGATCGCGTACCGAGAGGAATCCGTCCGGCCCGGCCGGGGCCGGTGCCCCCTCGGCCTTGGTCACTGTGGTCACGATGGCTGGTTCTTCCTAGGAGAGCCGGATGCGGGGGTCGATCCACGCGTAGGTGATGTCGGTCAGGATGTTGATGATCAGGATGAAGAAGGCGCCGAACAGCATGACCCCCATGGTCAGCGGCAGGTCCTTGTTGACCGCGCCGTCCACGGCGAGCCGGCCGATCCCCTGGAGGGAGAAGGTCAGTTCGGTGACGACGGCACCGCCCAGCATGGAGCTGACGTCGATGCCGAGCACGGTGACGATCGGGATGAGCGAGCCGCGCCACGCGTAGCGCAGGAAGACGTACTTGCGCGACATGCCCTTGGCCCGGGCGGTGCGCACATGGTCCTCGGCGAGCTGTTCGATCATCGAGGAGCGCGCCATACGGGTGTACTGCGCGGTGAAGATCGTGGCCATCACGCAGACCGGGATCGACATCCCGACGAACCAGCCGACCGGGTCCTGGGTGAGGGGCACGTACTTGGGGTCCTCCATCCAGCCGGTGCTGTAGACGAGGACCGTCAGCACGATCGGGCCGAGGAAGTAGATCTGGAACGAGCTCAGCACCATGGACGCGCCGGTGGCGACCTTGTCGACCAGTGTCCCGCGCCGGTAGGCGGCGATCATGCCCGCGCCGACCCCGATGACGAGGAAGACGATCGCGCCGCCGGCGGTCAGGGTGAGGGTCAGCGGGAACCGGTCCATGATGGTGCTCCAGACCATGTCCCCCGAGTAGAACGACACGCCCAGGCAGGGGGCCGAGCAGTGCCCGGTCGGGAAGTCGCGGCCCGTCACGATGCCGGACATGAAGTCCCAGAACTGCTGGGCCAGGGGCAGGTTGAGCCCGAGGGCCTCCCGGATGTCCGCGAGCCGCTGGGGCGAACAGTCCTTGCCGCAGGCCAGGGAGGCGTAGTCGGAGGGTGCGGCCACGAAGAGGAAGAACGTCGCCGCCCCGATGAGGAAGAGCGTGACGAAGGCGCCGACCGTGCGCCGGATGATGAACTGAAGCATGGCGGGCTGGCTCTCTGCGGAGACGGTGGGTAGGAGGCGCTCGGACAGGGGGCGCGCTCGCTGCGGAGCGCGCCCCCTTGATCAGCCGCGGGTCACGACTTCAGGTACAGCCGGGTGATGTCGATGAGGCTGGACACCGAGCCGTAGCGGGCACCGCCCACGTTGGAGCCGGAGATCTGGAACTGCTTCGTGTACCACAGCGGAGCCGCCGGGATGACGTTCTCCAGCAGGTAGTGGTGCGCTTCCTTCCAGGTCTTGGCGGCATCGGTCGGGTTCTGCGTCAGCGCCTTCTTGATGAGGGCGTCGACCTTCGGGTCCTTGACGTGCGAGTAGTTCGAGGAGCCGTCGAAGACCTGCGAGCCGTCGTAGATCGGGGTGACCACCGTGCCCGGGGACGGCCAGTCCTGGCCCCAGCCGGTGATGTAGGCGTCGTACGGGTTCTTGAGCTTGCCGATCTGCTCGTAGTAGCTCGCCGCGTCGACCTCCTTGGCGACGACGTCGAACCCGACCTTGGTCAGGGCGTCCTCGATGGCGACCTTGCGCTTCTGGCCGGCCTCGCTGTTGGCGTAGGCGAAGACGATCTTCTTCTCGGCGGCCGGGACGCTCTTGAGGATCTCCTTGGCCTTGGCGATGTTGCCCTGCGGGGTCTTCAGCCGGCCGTAGGGGTCGTAGCTCGGCTCGTAGCCGGGCAGCGTCGGGGCGAAGTAGTTCGGCGCGACGTCACCGCCGTAGGCGCCGCCCTCACCGGCGATGAGGGACTTGGAGTTGACCGCGTAGGTGACGGCCTCGCGGACCTTCTTGTCCTTGACCCGGTCGAGGTTGAAGGTCAGGGTCATGACGTAGGGCTGGTAGCCCTTGACCGTGCGCTTGCTGGCCTCCGGGTTGTTGATGACGTCCTGGATCTGCGTGGCCTCGACACCGTTGGTGAGCTGGATGGCGTTCTTGTTGTCACCCTCGTCGGCGATCAGGCGCTTGGTCTGGGTGGACTCGGTGACGCCGAACTGGATGGTGAAGCCGTCGACGTACTGGTGGCGCACGGAGTCGGTCTTCGGGTCCCAGTTGGTGTTCTTGACCAGCTTCAGGGTCTTGCCGGCCTTGTTCTCGGCGATCTTGTACGGGCCGGTGGCGACCGGCTTCTTCTCGTACCTCTCCTTGGTGTCGCCCTTCGCCGGGACGATGGAGTAGCCGGCCATGGCGAGCGTCTGCGGCAGGTCCGGGCGCGGCTGGTCGAAGTGGAAGACCACCGTCTTGTCGTCCGGGGTGTCCAGCACCGAGGCCGGCAGGTGCTTGCCGTCGAAGCCGCCGCCGGGCAGGGCCTTGCGGTAGTCGGCCCCGCTCAGCCAGGTCTGGAGGTAGGTCGGGCCGTCGAAGACGAACTTCGCGTACAGGCGCTCGACGCTGTGCCGGACGTCGGCCGAGGTGATCGGGTTGCCGTTCTCGTCCTTGATGCCGTCCTTCAGCGTGAAGGTCCAGGTCTTCCCGCCCTCGGAGGACTTGCCGGAGTCGGTGGCGAGGTCACCGACGACGGACACGTTGCCTTTGTCGTCCTCCTGGAACTGGGTCAGGCGGCGGAAGAGCAGGTTGGCGACCTGGCCGGCATCGGAGACGTAGATCTGGGCGGGGTCCAGGTGGGACAGGCCCGCCTCCTGGTACACCGTGATCGTGCCGCCGGGTTTGGCGCCGGGCACGTCCTTCGCGGGTCCGGTCGAGCCCGCGGCGTCGACATAGGTGACCGCCTTCGACTGGACCGCCGCTTCCTTCTGGTCCTTCTTGGAGTCCTTGCCGGACTTGCCGCCCTCGTTCTTGGAGCAGCCCGTGAGAGCCAGGGAGCCGGCCGCGATGGCGATCACTACGGCACGCGCTCCGCGGGCGCGATGAGACATCATGTGGCGAATCCACCTACCTGTCGGTTGTTATCCGTGAGATCTGCCGGGCGCCGGCCGGGTGCGGGCCGGCGGGGGCGGCAGCCACCCCCCACCCAACGGACGACCTACCGCCCGGACTTGGGGTCGAACGCGTCCCGTACGGAGTCCCCCAGGAGGTTGAAGCACAGGACGAAGACCACCAGCGCCAACCCGGGGAAGAACATGAACGCCGGGTCCTGCTCGGCGTACCGGGCGCCGGCGGCGAAGAGGCGTCCCCAGTCGGGCGTCGGCTCGACGAACCCCACACCCGCGAAGGACAGGAAGGCGATGCTGAGGATGGTGCTGGGCAGTTGGTACGTGAACTGCACCAGGATCGGGGTGACGACGTTGGGCAGGATCTCCTTGCGCACGATCCGCCACGGCGAGGCGCCCGAGACCTTGGCCGCCTCCACGAACTCCCGTTCGCGCAGGGACAGTACGGTCGACCGGACGATGCGGGCCATGCCCATCCAGCCCAGCAGCCACAGCACGATCAGCATGGCCAGGGCGCGGAAGTAGGTCGGCGTCTCCTCTCGGGGGTCCACGAAGAAGGACGTGACGACGGGCATGAAGGCGATGAAGAACAGCTGTTGCGGGAAGGAGAGGAAGAAGTCGGTGCCGCGTCCGATCCAGTAGTCCGTGCGACCGCCGGAGTAGCCGCCGATCAGGCCGATCACGACACCGGTGACCATGATGAGCACGGTGATGCCGAGCGCCATGTACAGCGAGGTGCGCATGCCGTACAGCAGCATGGCGTAGAGGTCGCGGCCGTACTGCGGCTCGACGCCGAACCAGTGGTCGCCGGAGACGCCCCCCAAGTAACCCAGCGGAAGCCCGAATTCGTCGAGGACGGGCTTGTCGGCGTAGGTGGGATCCTGGCCGTACAGGGTGTACGGATCAGTGCCCGTCAGCTTCACCAGCAGCGGTGCGAGCAGGGCGACGACGAAGTAGCCGATCACCACCACGGCGCAGATGACGCCCGTGCGGTCGCGCTTGAAGCGCAGCCACATCAGCTGGCCGGGGGACCGGCCCGCGAGCGTGACGGGTTCGCTCTTCGTCTCCGGCCCTGGTGCGCCGTCGACGACGACCGAAGCCCCGCCGCCCTCCACATTGATAGGACTTGTCACGGTTCGTCCGTTTCACAGGTATAAGCGGGAGAGGTGTCCGCGTACTCCGAGAACGCGCGTGACCGCAGTCGGACGCGCGTAGTTACCGGGGTTCCCTCCTCAAGACCTCACGTGTTCACCAACTGTCGAGGGTTTCCGTCTTCCCTCCGACACCCCTGACGGAGGGTCAGAAACCCTGTGGTGCTCGTGAGTCGGCGCTGTCCCCACAGCGCGAGACCCATTGACCCGAGCGCTACGCGGCTAACTATCTGCCATGGGTCGACCACCGACCACTGCCCGTAGATCTCAATTCAGTCACAGCTGGCGCCTAGACCTTCCAAAATCTGGACAAACTGTTCGTCAGAAGAAGGCGCGAAACGGACTTGTTACATGGCTATCGGGCAGCGATCTCCGCATGTCGGACATGGGGCGCCCGAAAACAGGTTGCAAAAAGCCCGGGTTCCCCCACCGTGGGGGGAACCCGGGCTCAGATGGCCGGGAATCAGCCGTGCTTGGCGCGGCTCGCGGCACGCGCCCGCTCCCGCTGGTCGAGCACGACCTTGCGGATGCGAACGGCCTCCGGGGTCACCTCGACGCACTCGTCGTCGCGGCAGAACTCCAGCGACTGCTCCAGCGACAGCTTGCGCGGCGGAACGATCGACTCGGTCACATCCGCCGTCGAGGACCGCATGTTAGTGAGCTTCTTCTCCTTGGTGATGTTGACGTCCATGTCGTCGGAGCGGGAGTTCTCGCCGACGATCATGCCCTCGTACACCTCGGTGCCCGGCTCCACGAAGAGCACGCCGCGCTCCTGAAGGTTCGTCATCGCGAACGCGGTGACGGCACCGGAGCGGTCGGCGACCAGGGAGCCGTTGTTCCGGGTCTGGAGCGGGCCGGCCCACGGCTCGAAGCCCTCGTGGATGGAGTGGGCGATGCCCGTGCCACGGGTCTGCGTCAGGAACTCGGTACGGAAGCCGATCAGGCCACGGGAGGGGACGACCCACTCCATGCGGACCCAGCCGGAGCCGTGGTTGGACATGTTGTCCATGCGGCCCTTGCGCACGCCCATGAGCTGGGTGACGGCACCCATGTGCTCCTCGGGCACGTCGATCGTCATGCGCTCCATCGGCTCGTACGTCTTGCCGTCGACGTCCTTGGTGACGACCTGCGGCTTGCCGACGGTCAGCTCGTAGCCCTCGCGGCGCATGGTCTCGACCAGGATGGCGAGCGCCAGCTCACCACGGCCCTGCACCTCCCAGGCGTCCGGGCGCTCGGTCTCCAGGACACGGAGGCTGACGTTACCGATCAGCTCGCGGTCCAGGCGGTCCTTGACCTGGCGGGCGGTGACCTTGCGGTCCTTGACGGCCGCCTTCTTGTCGGCGCCCTTGCCGGTGGCGCCACGGCCGACCAGCGGGGAGGTGTTGGTGCCGATCACCATGGAGATCGCCGGCTCGTCGACCTTGATCAGGGGCAGCGCGACCGGGTTCTCCGGGTCGGCCAGCGTCTCGCCGATCATGATGTCCGGGATACCGGCCACCGCGCAGATGTCACCCGGGCCCGCCTTCTCGGCCGGCTTGCGGGTGAGCGCCTCCGTCATCATCAGCTCGGAGATGCGCACGTTGCTGACGGAGCCGTCCCGCTTGATCCAGGCGACCGTCTGGCCCTTGCGCAGCTCGCCCTGCTCGACCCGGAGCAGCGCGATACGGCCGAGGAAGTTGTCGGCGTCCAGGTTGGTGACGTGCGCCTGGAGCGGGGCGTCCTCGTCGTAGGTCGGGGCCGGGATGTGCTCCAGGATGGTGGAGAAGAACGGCTCCAGGCTGGTGGAGTCCGCCGGGACCGTGCCGTTGTCCGGCTTGGTCAGCGAGGCGATGCCGTCACGGCCACAGGCGTAGACGATCGGGAACTCGATCTGCTCCTCGTCCGCGTCCAGGTCGAGGAAGAGGTCGTAGGTCTCGTTGACGACCTCGTCGATACGGGCGTCCGGACGGTCCGTCTTGTTGATGCACAGGATGACGGGGAGCCGGGCCTGGAGCGCCTTGCGCAGCACGAAACGGGTCTGCGGCAGCGGGCCCTCGGAGGCGTCCACGAGCAGCACGACGCCGTCGACCATCGACAGGCCGCGCTCGACCTCGCCGCCGAAGTCGGCGTGGCCGGGGGTGTCGATGATGTTGATGGTGATGGGCTCCCCACCGTCCTTGGGGTGGTACTTCACCGCCGTGTTCTTGGCGAGGATCGTGATGCCCTTCTCACGCTCCAGGTCGTTCGAGTCCATGACGCGGTCGTCGACCTGGTCGAGCTGGTGGGCGGCGAAGGCGCCGGCCTGCTTCAGCATCCCGTCGACGATGGTGGTCTTGCCGTGGTCGACGTGGGCGACGATGGCGACGTTGCGAATGTCGTGGCGCGTGGCCATAGTGTGGCGTACTCCCGGAGTGTGCGGACTGCCCTGCGCGTACGTCCGTGTCGCGCGGGCCCTGCCGGGCTGGACACGCCACGGCCTCACCCCATGGTACGTGGCCGCTGCCGCGGGAGCTCGCCGGGATACGACGGCGCAGCTCAGGCCGCCCCCCACGCCCCCGGCGGCGGCTATTTGGCCGGGCTCGGCGAAACCTTCGCCCCCTTCTTCAAAAAGCCCATGTCCTCGTAGACCGGCGTCCGGAAGCCGAAGGCCCCGGCGTTCACCACGTTCTTGTGGGCCCCCACCAGCTGGGGCCGCTGGTAGAGCGGGATCGAGGCGGCGGCGGCCCAGATGCGGGCGTCGGCCTTGCGGATCAGGGAACGCGCCTCGCCCTCGTCCAGTGTGGTCGCGGCCTGGTCGAAGAGCTGGTCGACCTGGTCCGTGCCGACCCGCGTGTAGTTCTGCTCGACGTTCACCGAGCCGTCCGCCGCCGCGACCGGCTTGGCGTAGATGGGCCGGGCGTCCGTCGCCGGGAACGCGGAGGACGGCCAGGAGTACAGGGCGAGGTCGTAGTCGCCGGCGGCGATGTGGTCCTTGAAGTAGCTCTCGTCGGAGACCTTCGTGATCGTCGTGCGGATGCCGACCTGCTCCAGCATCGCGGAGATCCGCTCGGCGACCGAGTTCAGCGTCTGTGAGCCCGACCCGGAGGGCAGGACGAAGCGCAGCGCGAGCGGCTTGCCGTCCTTCGCGAGCGGTCCGGCGGGCGCGGCGGCCGGGGCGGCCGTGCCCTGGGGGGCGTAGGCGCCGGGCGCGCCGCCGTGCTTGCCCTCCCGCACGAGGTGCTGGTCGGGGTGCTCGTGCTGGTCGCCGGCGGACTCGTGGTGCTTGCCCTTGCCGTCGCGGTCCGGACCGCCGTGGCTCCCGCCGCCGGCCTGGCTCCCGCCGTCGCCGGGCCCGTCGTCGCGGCCCTTCTCGTCGTCGTCCTCCCCGACGATGTACTCGCCGTCCTTGCCGCCGTTCGACACGTCCTCGGCGGGGCGCTCGGGGCCGGCCGCCTTCTCGGGCTTCTTCTGCTCCTTGAGCGGGCCGCCGCGCACCCAGCCGGCGTCGGCGAGCAGCGCCTGCGCCTCCTTGGCGTCCTGGCCGCCGATCGCGCCGCTGGCGTCGGCGTAGGCGGCCTGCCCGGACAGGGCGAGGTGGCTGCCGACGGGCACGGCGGGCAGCCCCAGCGGGGTGAGCACCAGCCGGGCCAGCTCCACGCGGTCCAGGGCGCGGGCGACGGCCCGTCGGACCCGGTCGTCGGCGAGGGGACCGGTGGAGCCGTTGAGGGCGAGCTGGGTGTAGGCGGGCTCCAGGGACTTGCGGACCTCGACGTCCCGCAGCGCCTGCTGCTGCTCCAGGTACCGGGTGATGGCCTTGCGCAGCTTGTTCTTGCCGGCGTGCACCTGGTCGGAGTCGAAGCCGTGCGCGAGCGCCCAGTCGCGCAACTTCTTCGCGGAGGTCTTGCCCCCGGCGCCCTGGAGCGGGGTGCCGGTGCCCTTCTCGCGGCCCGCGAGCCCGATCCGCTGGGCGTCGGCGGAGTCGATCTCGGCGAGGTCCACGCTGCCGTCGGCGAGGGCGGCGGCCCGCTTGTCGCGCGACACGGCGTGCAGCACGATCTCGTTCAGCTTGGCGGGCTTGCCCCACCAGCGCGGGTTGCGGGTGAGGACGACGTCCTTCTTGGCGGTGTCGACCTTCGTGACCTTGAAGGGCCCGGCGGTGACCTTCAGCTTGCGCCGGGCGCCGTCGTTGAAGGCGTCCGGGGTGCCCGTGACGTCCTTCGGGTACAGCGGGGAGAACAGCGACTTCCAGTCGGCGTAGGGGCGGGAGAAGGTCACCCGGACCTGGAGGTCGCTGGCGCCGCGCTCGATCTTGGCGATGCGGTCGTAGCCGGCGTTGCGAGCGGTCCAGAAGGCGCTGTTCTTGCCGGACAGGGCGCGCCACTGGGCGACGAAGTCGGCGGCGCCGATCTCCCGGCCGTCGGTCCAGACGGCCTGCTGGTTCAGCTTGTACAGCACGACCTGGCGCGGCTCGGTCTCGATGACCTTGGCCGATTCCAGGTAGGCCGGGTTGGGCACCGGCCGTCCGGCGGCGTCCAGCCGGAACATGGACGGCAGCACGGCCTGGGCGACGCGGCTGGTGCCGGCGTCGGCGTCGGCCTGGAAGGTGTTCAGGGTCTCCGGTACGGCGTCCACGGCCCACTTCAGGGTGCCGCCGTCGGCGACCTTGTCGCGGGTGACGAGAGCGATGTCCTGCGGTGCGAGGGGGGTGCCGGCCTCGTCGTCCTCGCCGCAGCCGGCGAGGAGGGGGACGGCGAGGGCGCTCGCGCCGAGGAAGACGAGGGCGCGCTGCACGTGCCGGGACCGGCCGCCGGCCGCCCGCGGGTGCGTCGTGGCTGGTCGCGCCCCGCGGCGGAGCCGCCCGTCGAGGGAGCCTCGCGCCCCTGTGGGGGGCTGCCCAACGCCGTCGTAGGACATCTCTGCTACCTCCAGGAAGCCACGGGCCTTATGCTCGCATTTGTCGGTATATGGAGCTGATCACGTTTGGCGGTATATGGAGCTGATCAGATCTATGCGGCCACTGAAGAGGAAAGGATCCGGCCACGGTGGGCGACACGGCGACGACGGCCGGCAAGCCCACCCGTGCGGCGCAACACACCGGGCGGTGCATCCGTGCGCCTCGGCCAATCGCTGCACATCCCTTCACACCGGCGTGCGTGAGGCGCAACACTCCAAGGCGCATGAACGTTGCCGCCCATGACCGCCGGACCCGCGGAAGCGAGGGCAAGTCATGTCCGTGCACGACGACATCAACGCCGTCCAGCGCTGCCTCGACGACCTCAACCGGTCGGTGAGCCGCCTGGAACACCAGCTCGGCAGCGCTCTGGAGATACGCCGGGTCCGCCTGGACGCCGACCACCTGCGTGAGAGCGTGGCACTGCTGCGGGAGGCCGCCGCCCCGGCCACGCCACGCCGGCCCGACCTCGTCACCATCTCCGACGCGCCGTACGACATCAGCCTGTGGACGGACTCGGACGACGAGGGCCTGGGCGCCCGCGACCGCCGCGCCCCCTGACACTCCCCCGAACCGACCGGAGTCCCCCTTGGCCACTGGTACGGAACCCCGACAGAACAGCGGTGGCGTACGCACCCGTACGCGCGCCGCGATCGCCGCCCCGCACCTGCGGACCGACCGCTGGTGGCTGGCGCCCGCCGCCACCGCGGCCGGCCTGCTGGCCTTCGTCGTGTACTCGACCTGGCGGGCCTTCGCGAACGCCCACTACTACGCCGCCCCGTACGTCTCGCCGTTCTACTCGCCGTGCCTGGCGGAGAACTGCCGGACCATGCGCGCCGGGCCCAACGCCGACCTCTTCGGGAGCTGGTGGGGCATCTCCCCCGCCGTCATCATCCTGATCTTCCCGCTCGGCTTCCGGCTGACCTGCTACTACTACCGCAAGGCGTACTACCGCGCCTTCTGGGCGTCCCCGCCCGCCTGCGCGGTGGCCGAGCCGCACCGGACGTACACCGGCGAGACCCGCTTCCCGCTGATCCTCCAGAACATCCACCGGTACTTCTTCTACGCCGCCCTGCTGGTGGCCGGCGTGCTGACGTACGACACCGTGCTGGCCTTCCGGGACGAGCACTACCGGTGGGGGCACATGGGCCTGGGCACCCTGGTCTTCCTCGCCAACATCCTGCTGATCTGGGCGTACACCCTCTCGTGCCACTCCTGCCGGCACATCGTCGGCGGCAAGCTCAAGCACTTCTCCCGGCACCCCGTGCGCTACCGCGCCTGGCAGTTCGTCGGCCGGCTCAACGCCCGCCACATGCAGCTCGCCTGGGCCTCGCTGCTCAGCGTGGCGCTCGCCGACTTCTACGTCTACCTGGTCGCGTCCGGGGTCTTCGACGATCCGCGCTTCTTCTAGAGATCCAGTGAGGGACTGACTGATGTCCGTGGTCGACCGGCAGGAGTGGGACGTCGTCGTGGTCGGCGCCGGGGGCGCGGGCCTCCGCGCGGCGATCGAGGCGCGCGAGCGGGGCGCCCGTACGGCGGTGATCTGCAAGTCGCTGTTCGGCAAGGCGCACACGGTGATGGCCGAGGGCGGCATCGCGGCGGCGATGGCCAACGCCAACGAGCACGACACCTGGCAGGTCCACTTCCGCGACACCATGCGCGGCGGCAAGTTCCTCAACCAGTGGCGGATGGCCGAACTGCACGCGCGCGAGGCCCCGGAGCGGGTGTGGGAGCTGGAGACCTGGGGCGCGCTGTTCGACCGTACGAAGGACGGCCGCATCTCGCAGCGGAACTTCGGCGGGCACGAGTACCCGCGCCTGGCCCACGTGGGCGACCGTACGGGCCTGGAGCTGATCCGCACGCTCCAGCAGAAGATCGTCGCGCTCCAGCAGGAGGACTTCCAGGAGACCGGGGACTACGAGTCCCGGCTGAAGGTCTTCCAGGAGTGCACGGTCACCCGGATCCTCAAGGACACCGCGTCCGACGGCGGCTCCGCCGCGGACCGCGTGAGCGGCGTCTTCGCCTACGACCGTGAGACCGGCCGCTTCTTCGTCCTCCAGGCGCCGGCCGTGGTCCTCGCGACCGGCGGCATCGGCAAGTCCTTCAAGGTCACGTCCAACTCGTGGGAGTACACGGGCGACGGCCACGCGCTGGCGCTGCTGGCCGGCGCCCCGCTGCTCAACATGGAGTTCGTGCAGTTCCACCCGACCGGCATGGTCTGGCCGCCGTCGGTGAAGGGCATCCTCGTCACCGAGTCGGTGCGCGGGGACGGCGGGGTGCTCCGGAACTCCGAGGGCAAGCGGTTCATGTTCGACTACATCCCGGAGGTCTTCAAGGAGAAGTACGCCGAGTCGGAGGAGGAGGCCGACCGGTGGTACGAGGACCCCGACCACAACCGCCGGCCGCCCGAACTCCTCCCCCGCGACGAGGTCGCCCGCGCGATCAACGCCGAGGTGAAGGCGGGCCGGGGCTCCCCGCACGGCGGGGTCTTCCTGGACGTGTCGACCCGGATGCCCGCCGAGGTGGTCCGGCGCCGGCTGCCGTCCATGTACCACCAGTTCAAGGAGCTGGCGGACGTCGACATCACCGCGGAGGCGATGGAGGTCGGGCCGACCTGCCACTACGTGATGGGCGGCATCGCCGTCGACTCCGACACGGCGGCGGCGCGCGGGGTGCCCGGGCTGTACGCGGCCGGTGAGGTGGCCGGCGGCATGCACGGCTCCAACCGGCTCGGCGGCAACTCCCTCTCCGACCTGCTGGTGTTCGGGCGCCGGGCCGGCCGGCACGCGGCGCAGTACGCGCGGGCACTGGCCCACCGGCGCCCGCCCGTGGACGACGCCCAGGTCGGCGCGGCGTCGGCGGAGGCGCTGCGGCCGTTCTCCGCCGGGGCGGAGGGCGAGGCGGGCCCGCCGGAGAACCCGTACACCCTGCACCAGGAACTCCAGCAGGCGATGAACGACCTGGTCGGCATCATCCGCCGCGAGGGCGAGATGGAGCAGGCCCTGCACAAGCTGGCCGAGCTGCGGGTGCGGGCCGGGCGGGCCGGCGTCGAGGGCCACCGCCAGTTCAATCCCGGCTGGCACCTCGCCCTGGACCTCAGGAACATGCTGCTGGTCAGCGAGTGCGTGGCCCGCGCCGCGCTGGAGCGCACCGAGTCGCGCGGCGGGCACACCCGCGAGGACCATCCCCGGATGGACCGGGCCTGGCGCAACGTGAACCTGCTGTGCACCCTCGCCGACCCCGCCGGCGGCCTCGCGGCGACCGACCCGGCCCGCGGCCAGATCCGCCTCACCCGCGAGACCACCGAACCCATCCGCCCGGACCTGCTCGCCCTCTTCGAGAAGGAGGAGCTGGTCAAGTACCTCGCCGAAGAGGAGCTGTACGAGTGAGCAGCTACGAAGCCCGCTTCCAGGTCTGGCGGGGCGACGAACAGGGCGGCGGCCTGGAGGACTTCACGGTCGAGGTGAACGACGGCGAGGTGGTCCTGGACATCGTCCACCGCCTCCAGGCCACCCAGGCGCCCGACCTCGCCGTGCGCTGGAACTGCAAGGCGGGCAAGTGCGGTTCGTGCTCGGCGGAGGTCAACGGCCGCCCCCGGCTGCTGTGCATGACCCGCATGTCGGTCTTCGACCGCGCGGAGACGATCACGATCACCCCGCTGCGCGCCTTCCCGGTGATCCGGGACCTGGTGACGGACGTCGGGTTCAACTACCACAAGGCGCGCGAGGTCCCGGCCTTCGTGCCGCCCCCCGGTCTCGGCCCCGGCGAGTACCGCATGTTCCAGGAGGACGTGGACCGCCCGCAGGAGTTCCGCAAGTGCATCGAGTGCTTCCTGTGCCAGAACACCTGCCATGTGGTGCGGGACCACGAGGAGAACAAGCAGGCATTCGCCGGCCCGCGCTACCTGATGCGCGTCGCCGAACTCGACATGCACCCGCTGGACGCGGCAGCAGAGACCGGCCTGGACCGCGGACGCACCGCCCAGGACGACCACGGCCTCGGCTACTGCAACATCACCAAGTGCTGCACCGAGGTCTGCCCCGAGGACATCAAGATCACCGACAACGCCCTGATCCCGCTGAAGGAACGCGCGGTGGACCGCAAGTACGACCCGCTGGTCTGGCTGGGTTCGAAGATCAGAAGGCGGTCGGGGGCGTAGCCACCCAGTCCTCCCGGTACGCCCGCCAGTCCGCCTCGGTGGCCGCGAAGTCCACGTAGAGGGCGACGCCGAAGCGGGCCCGGCCGGCGTCCGTGCGGCTCAGCCCGAGGCGGACCCCGCGGACGGCGGCCGGGACGGTCTCGGCGCGCGCCCGGTGACCGAACCGGTTCTCGTGGTAGAAGGGCAGGCCCATCAGCAGGTCGGTGCTCTCGGGGGTGACCTCCAGGGCGAGGCTGGTCTGCTGGGCCACATAGCCGCCGTACAGGCTCTCCAGCGGCTGCATGGTGTCGTACGACATGACGGCGATCTGGTCCACCCGGCGGGCCACCTGCCCGAAGTACGCCTGCGACCACCACTTGGGGTGGCCGGTGGTCGTGCCCCAGAAGGAGTGGAAGGCGGGCAGCGGGTCGATCTGGTGGGCCGCGACGGAGAGGACGGCGCCCCGGGCGTGGGTGAGGTCGCGCAGGTCGTCGAGGAGGGACAGGTAGTCGCGGTCGCCGGAGTGGAGCGGTTCCAGGTCGACGTGGGTGCCCTCGAAACCGGCGGCGAGGATCTGCCGGGCGGAGGCGACGACCGCCGCCCGGGTCGCGGCGCGCTCCAGGCGCAGGCCGTCCGGGCTCTCACTGGCCAGCTTGTCGCCGAGCCAGGCCTGCACGCGGACGCCGGGGAGTTCCCGGTGGACGGCCGCGATCAGCCGGCGGGCCTTCGGGTACGCCGACGCCGGAAGGGTCCCGTCGTGTTCGAGCGGCCCCGCGTGGACGTACAGATCGCGGATCCCCGTGCCCCTCAGCCGGCGGGCGAGGGCCTCGACGTCCCGGTCGGTCCTGCGTCCGTCCACCCAGGCATGCCCGAGCCAGAGAGCGTCCTGGTGCCGGGTGCGGGTGCCGGGGGCCGGAGCGCCGGTGTAGTTGAGGCGGAGGGCCGTCTCGGCGGTGAGGAGGGGGAGCAGGAGGAGGGCGAGGAGGCCGGCGGCGATCCGGAGGAGGCGGCGTGTGCGGGGGCGGACGCGGGGGCGGGGGGCGGTCCGGGGTCCGGCGTCGTCCGGGTGGGGGCGGTCCTGCTGGACGCGGTCCGGCGCCGGGCGCTCTTCGCCGGTCGGGGTGCCGCCGGGAGGGACGCCGTCGGTATCGGCGTCGTCGGTATGGACGTCGACGGTATCGCCGTCCTCGGTATGGACGTCCTGGGTCCGTATGTCCTCGGCCCGGACGTCCTCGGCCCGGACGTCCTCGGTCCGGATGTCATCGGTCCGGATGTCATCGGTCCGGTTCTCGTCCATTCCGCCCCCCCTGTCCGCCTGGTCCCCCACCCGTATCCATCCCGCTCGCGGAGCCGTCTACCTGCCCATACGCTCCGAAATGTGACGTCCTCCCTGTTCCGGGGCCGGCCCCGGCGGGCCACCGCGCACATATGGGTGCGGATGGCGCATGCCGTGCTGGGCGCCCTGGTGGGAGCCGGGTGGCTGGTGTTGCCGGTGATGACGGTCGATACCCGTGATCCGGTTCCCGTGGGGCCCGCCGGCGCGGTGGCGAGCGCCGCCGCGCCGCAGCAGGGCGGCACGTCGGCCGCCGACCTCGTGCTGCCGCTCATCGCCGGGGTCGCGGCCGTGGCCCTGGCCGGATACGGCTGGCTGCGGCGCACCCGCCGGGCCCGGACCCGGACGACCCCGGGGACCGTCTCGGCGCATCCGCCCGTGCCCGCCCCGGCCGACTCCGAACGCCAGGCCCGGGCGGCACTGCGGCTGGCCGACGACTGCGTACGGACCAGCCGGGAGGAACTGTCCTTCGTGCGGGAACGGTTCGGGGAGCAGCGGACCGAGCCGTTCACGCACGCGCTGCGGGCCGCCGGGACCGAGCTGTCGGCGGCGTTCGCCATCTGGCGGCGGTACGAGGAGGGCGTCCCGAAGGAGGCGGGCGCCCGGCGTCAGGCACTGGTCGGGGTGATCGGCCGCTGCGCGGAGGCCGGGCGCCGGCTGGACGCGCAGGCGGAGTCGCTGGACCGGTTGCGGGACCTCACGGCGGACGAGGAGGGGATGCGCGCGGCGCTGGAGGTGGCCGAGGAGCGGTTCCGGGAGCTGGCGGCGCGGACGATGGCCGCGCAGAGGACCCTGGCGGCGCTGCGGGAGCGGTACGCGCGCTCGGTCGCCGGGTCCGTCACCGGGTACGTCGAACAGGCCAAGGACCGGCTGGTGTTCGCCGGCGCCCGGCTGAACGAGGCCCGGCAGTCCGCCGATGTGGGCGAGACACGGCGGGCCGCGTGGCAGTTGCGCGCGGGCGAGGGCGCGGTGGCCCAGGCGGGGGTGCTGGTGGGCGGGGTGGAGCGGCTCGCGGCCCAGGTACGGGAGGCGGCCGGACTGGTACCGGCCACGCTGACCGGCGCGGAGGCGGAGCTGGCGGCGGCCCGGCGCACCTCACCGGCACCGGGTGAGCCGGAGGCCCGGCCGGCGCCCGCCGACGAGGGGCCGGCGGTGGTCCGGCGTGGGACCGGGCGGGGCTCGCCGGCCTCGGGTGAACCGGCTGCCCGGTCGGCCCACGTCGACGGGGTGTTGGCGGTGGTCCGTGAGGAGCTGACCGGTGGGTCGTACGACCCGCTGGACGCACTGCGCCGGATCACTCGGGCCGTCGAACGGCTGACGGGGGCGCGGTCGGGGGTGCTGGGCGCGGCGGCGCTGCTCGTGGCGCGCAGTGCGGTCGCCGGGGCGGAGGAGTTCGTCGGGGTGCACCGGGGGGCGGTGGGTGCGGAGGCCCGGGCGCGGCTGGCGGAGGCGGTACGCGAGCTGGGCGCGGGCAACACGGGGTGCGCCGACGTCGTGGCCGGGGAGGCGCGGAGGCTGGCCGACCGGGATGTCCGGGCCCACGGCACCGAGGGGGACGCGACCGGCCCCGCCGGTGCGGTGCTGGGCGGCGTCCTCCTCGGAGAGGACCCGGACGGCGGCCCCCCGCCCGCGTTCGGCGGCCCACGGACCCGCTCCCGGCTGCACAGGTAGGGCCGCCGTCCGAAGACGCCCCACACCGGCACCGGCGGCTGGGACCTCCTCCAGGCGGGCCGGGGTCAGAACAGGCTCAGCAGCGCCTGCGCCGGGTCGGTGAGGCTGCCCTCCCCGCCGGGCAGCGGCAACTCGAACCAGACCGTCTTGCCGCGAGGCGTCCGCCGGGAGCCCCAGGCCGCGCTGAGCAGCCCGACCAGCTGGAGTCCGCGTCCGCCCTCGTCGGTGTCCCGGGCCCGTCGGCGCCGGGGCTGGACCAGGCCGGAGTCCCAGACCTCGCAGACCAGGGTGCGGTCCAGAAGGAGCCGTAGCCTGATGTCCCCCTCGCCGTACCGCAACGCGTTCGTCACCAGCTCGCTGACCAGCAGTTCCGTCGTGTCGACCAGCGGCTCCAGATCCCAGGAGAGCAACTGTCCGCGGGCGTACTCCCGGGCCCGGCCCACACTGCGCGGCTCGCGCGGCAGCGTCCAGTCGCCGACGGACTCGGCGGGCAGCCCCTGCACCCGGGCCATCAGCAGGGCGATGTCGTCCTCGCCGTGGTGGGTGTCGAGGGTGTTGAGGACGTGGTCGCAGACGTCCTCCAGGGGCCGGCAGGGGTCGGTGAGCGCGCCGACGAAGGCCTGGAGCCCCTCGTCCAGCGGGTGGTCGCGGGATTCGACCAGGCCGTCCGTGTAGAGCGCGAGCAGCGCGCCCTCGGGGAGTTCGACCTCGACCTCCTCGAACGGCTCGCCGCCCACGCCCAGCGGCATGCCGGGCGGCACGTCGAGCATCAGCGCCGTCTCACCGGGCTCGACCAGCACCGGCGGCAGATGCCCGGCGTTGGCGAACGTACAGCGTCTGGTGACGGAGTCGTACACGGCGTACACACAGGTCGCGAGGTACACCTCGGAGAGGTCCGCGTCCCGGGGCTGACGGGCCGTACGGGTCGCCTGCTGGACGCCGCCCGGCGTGCCGAGGCCCCGCGCGATCTCGTCCAACGCCGAGAGCACTTCAGCCGGTTCCAGGTCCAGCAGGGCCAGCGTGCGTACGGCGGTGCGGAGTTCGCCCATCGCCACCGCCGCCCTGAGGCCCCGGCCCATGACGTCCCCGACCACCAACGCCGTGCGGTGACCCGGCAGTTCGATGACGTCGAACCAGTCGCCGCCCACCTCCGTCGCCGCGTTGCCGGGCAGATAGCGGCAGGCGATGTCCAGTCCGGAAGCCTCGGGGTCGCCGGGTGGGAGCAGGGAGCGTTGCAGTATCAACGCCCGTTCGTGTTCGCGGCGGTACAGGCGCGCGTTGTCGATGCAGACGGCGGCCCGTGCGGCCAGTTCGACCGCGAGGTCCCGGTCGCGGTCGCCGAACGGCTCGCTGCCCTTCGTCCGGGCGAACTGGGCGAGTCCCACGACGGTGTCGTGGGCGACCATCGGCACCGCAAGCGTGGACTGCACGAGACCGCCCTCCTCGGCGGGCACGCGCTGCGGACGGGCGGTGCGCAGGGCGTCCGCGCAGGGGGAGGTGAACGGGAAGTGGTGCACCGCGCCGACCTCGACGGATTTCCCGGAACTGCCGAAGGGCGCACCGGAGACGGCGCTGGCGAAGGCGACGCGGCGCAGTTCGGCGCTGCCGTCGGCGAGGCCGGGCGGGGTCTCGTCGCCGGTCAGCAGGCCCTGGTAGAGGTCGACGGTGGCGAGGTCGCAGAAGCCGGGGACGACGACGTCGAGGAGTTCGCGGGCCGTGGTCTCCAGGTCGAGGGAGTTCCCTATGCGGGCACCGGCCTCGTTGAGCAGGGCGAGGTTGCGCCGGGCGGCGGCGGCCTCGCGGGCGGCGGCGCGCCGGGAGGTGATGTCGGTGCCGAGCCAGGCGACGCCGATGGGCCGGCCGCTGCCGCTGTGCACGCGGTAGAGGTTGACCGACCAGTGCCGGCGCTCCTCGGAGCCCGGGACGAAGCCGGTGACGTGCATGTCGGTGATGGACTCGCCGCTCTCCAGCACCCGGCGCAGCGTGGCCGAGACCCGCTCGGCCTCACCGCGCGGCAGGTAGTCGTGAACTCCCTTGCCCCGGTGGTCGTCCGGGGTGCCGCCGAAGACGGAAACGAACCGCAGGTTGACGCGGCGCACCCGCAGGTCCGGGTCGATCAGCAGGAATCCGAAAGGGGATTGACCGAAAATTGCCTGCGAGGCGGCGAGGTCGGTCTCGATGCTGCGCAGCGTGCGGACGTCCACGACGATGCACACGGCGGCCTTGTCGCCCTCTGCGGTGCGCGTCGGCATGACGTACACCTCGGCCAGGCCCTCCTCGCCGCGCGTGCCGTCCGGCCGGTCCGGCATCCGGAACGGCACCACTCCGGTCCACTCGCGCCCGTCGAGGATTTCGGCCATCTTCCGCTGGCCGCGCTCGCGCAGGTCGGGATCGACGAAGGCATCTATCGGGTCCATGCCGACGGCGCGTGCGGCGGGGATGCCGAAGAGCTGCTCGGCGCGCAGGCTCCACTGGTCGACCAGCCCGCCGGGACTGATGGAGAAGGACGCGACCTTGATGTAGTCGTAGATGGAACCGGGCGGACTGCTCTGCCACATGGCGTCACCGGGTGCCGCGGCGGCCTCCACGGCATGCCTCCTCGCGCCGTCCGACGGGTCCTCGGACTCCGTGGCCTTCGCTGGTATCTCGCTCACGCGAACCGTCCCCTCCAGCTCACCGCGTCCGGCACCGGTCACCGGGGGCGGCTGCCCGCAGTATCCAGCACTACGGCGCCGCACGACACGGTGTTCACGATCACAGCTCGGTCCAGGTGCTTTTTGGACCGGTCCGTGACAACACTTCCACTCTTCTAACCAGGGAACACACCGCCGAATCACACACCGCCGGACCACGTGCGCCCCCGGCGCGCACGACGGACGGCACGCTGTCGGCCGTACACCCCGTGCCCCTGCGCATGCCGTGCCGTCACCCGGGCACCGCCAGTTCGAACCAGACGGTCTTTCCGCTCGCGCCGGGCCGGGTTCCCCAGTCGAGCGAGGAGCCGGCGACCAGTTGGAGACCGCGTCCGCTCTCGTCCTCGGGGTGGGCGACGCGTTCGCGCGGCAGGTCGGGGAGCGGGTCGGAGACCTCGACGCGCAGCGTGCGGTCGAGCCCGGCGGGGCGGACGAGCCGTACGCCGATGGGGCCGGTGGCGTGCCGCAGCGAGTTGGTGACCAGCTCACTGACCAGCAGCGCGGCCAGGTCGGCGACGCAGTCGAGGTGCCAGCCGTGCAGCTGGGACCGGACGGCCGCGCGGGCGCTGCGCACGGCGCCCGGTTCCGCGGGAAACGTCCACTCGGCGCAGTCGCCATCGGTGTCGATCACGCCGATCACTTCCCAGGCCAGCGAGCCCACCCATGTCCGGTTTCATGGGGTTAATGGGCACATACCCGATATCCGGGTCGCAGTACCGCGTGTGAGGGCGCACTGTGGCACGAACGGGCGCGCTCCACTCGGGGCCGTGCACCTACGCCCCGCGCCCGATCGAGGCCGCCACCTCCCGGACCGCCGGGACGTCCTGGTCGAGCCAGTCGACCTCCCAGATCCGGTCCGGCGTCAGCCAGCGCAGCTCGTCATGGTCCTGGAGGGGCTGGGGCAGGGGCGAGCCGGGGCGCAGGCGGGCGGTCCACACATGGAGGACGTACGGCGTCCGCAGCGGCCATGTACCGGGCACGCGGTCGACCGGCTCGGCGTCGACGCCCAGTTCCTCGCGCAGCTCACGCACCAGCGCGTCCTCGGGCCGCTCCCCCGCCTCGACCTTGCCGCCGGGCAGCTCCCAGCGCCCGGCCAGGTCGGCGGGCGCGCTGCGGCGCGCGGCCAGCAGCCTGCCGCCGTCGAACAGGGCGGCTCCCACCACCACGATCCGTTCCGCCTCGGGGGTCGTACGCGTCATGGAGCGGAGCCTACGGGAGCACGCGACCGGTCAGTTCTGCGCGCCGTCCCCGTTCTGCCCGATGCGCTCGACCCAGTAGAGCTGTTTGTGCCCCCGGTCGTCGAGGCTGTCGGCGATCTTCTGCGCCTCCGCGCGGGTCGCGTACCGGCCGACGCGGTAGCGATTGCCGTTGTCGTCCTGCCGTATCACGATCCAGGGCAGGGACACCGTGCCCTCACCCATGGCCCCCACCGCCCGCGCTCCTTCTCGCACCGCCCCGCCCTCCCCCGGGCCCGGGCCCCCGCCGGGCCCCGTCTAAGGAAACCGCAATCCGCATATGCCCGAGCGTACGCCCAACCTTCACGCTGCGAATACGGCTTTTCACAAAGAGGTACGCATCGAGCCAGAACGCCGGGGGCGCACGGGACCGAACGCGCCGTCGGGAACGCGGCCGTCCCGGGTCGGCGGCCTGCCGGAGACACCCCGGACCACCTGCGAAAACGGCCGGATTGCTGCGCCTCGGGCGGCGTCGGCGGGGGCGGGGCGGCGCCCGTGCCGGCCCGGGCGGCGCACCGGGGTGTGCGCTACCTCACGCGGAGGGCCGCCCGGAGGGGGCGTTCACTTGACCGGCAGGTGGTAGGCGACCCGGTAGCGGTCGGCCGGGATGACCACGTCGGCGGTCTCCACCGGGCGCCCGGAGGCGAAGTAGGTGCGCTGCACGACCAGGACCACGTGCCCGGGGACACCGCCGAGCAGATGCAGTTCCTCGGCGAGGCCGGGGCGGGCGCCGACCTCCTCGGTGACGTTGTCCACGATGACGTCGATGGCCCGCATGCGCTCGACCACGCCCATCCCGCCGAGCGGCCCCTCCTCGGGCAGCATCACCGGGGTGCGGCCGGTGACGGCGAGGGGTTCCCAGGAGGTGGAGAGCATCATCGGCTCGCCGGCCTCCCGGAACAGGTACTTGGTGCGCATGACCCGGTCGCCGGTCTGGATCGCGAGCCGCTCGGCGATGGCCGCGCCGGCCTCGGTCTGCGCGCTGCTGGACTCCCAGGTGCCCCGCACCGAGGCGTCGGCCTGCTCCTGCCGGAACGGGGTGGCGCCGCCGGCCGGGCGGTATCCGGAGCGGGCGACCCGCCGGGGCACGGGCCGCTCGCGCACGTACGTGCCCGAGCCGGAGCGGCCCTCGACCAGGCCCTCGGCCATCAGCACCTTGCGGGCCTCCAGCGCGACCGTGTCCGAGACGCCGTACTCCTCGCGGATGCGGGCCTGCGAGGGCAGGCGGGTATGGGGCGGCAGCGAACCGTCGACGATCTTCTTGCGGAGATCACCCGCGACACGCAGGTACGCCGGCTGCTCACCGAAAGCCACTGGCCGCTCCCATCAGGTTGTACAGACAGCTACAGCGTGGCAACCGTGGGTTGAGCCGTGCAAGCAAAGGCCAGAGAATCACTCGATGTGATGACAGAGGTCCGGGGAGGGCTTTACTCAGGCGCTTTCTGCCCCGTATAGGCGCGCTCTCACACCTGGACGCTCGCGTCCGATCCGTCGTCGCCGGCCGGCACGGTGGTGGCGAGCCCCAGGGCCCTGCGCACGGGGACCCCCCGGGACGGGTCGATGAGGTCGGAGCCGGTGTCGTAGTGCTCGTAGAAGGCGTCCGCGTCACCGGCCCGCGCGGCCTTCGCCCACTGCGCGCGCGCCTTGTCCAGGTCGGCGGCGAGCGCGGCCACGGGCCCGCGGGCACCGGCGGGCCAGTCGTGGGCGCGCAGCATCCGGGCCTGTTCGCCCAGCGCGGCCGACACCCGGCCCGCCCAGGCCCGGTGCCCCGGCAGGTCGTCCTCGACGTACTCCTCCTCGGGAGCGGTGTCCAGGGCGGCGTTGAGGACGTGTGCGGCCTTCAGGTAGGCGACCTGGTCGGCGTCGAGGACGGTCTCGTCGTTGCGCAGCGACCCGGTCAGGTCCTCGCCCTCGGCGGTGTTGCCGAACACGCAGGTGATCTCGCGGTCCCCGGCGGCCCAGCTGTCCTCGGTCGGCGTCAGGTAGTACACGTCGACGTCCCGCGGGACCGCCCAGCCGTCCATCGCGTAACTGTCCCGGAGGTTCCAGCAGCGCTCGTCGGCGGCGTCGCCGACCGCGTCGTCCCCGGGGTAGGAGCCGCCGGGGAGCGTGACGGTCGCGAACACCTCGCCGTCGTGCGCGCCGGCGCAGGACACCCTGTCCACGTCGTACGTGTCACCGCCCAGCGCGCCCCCCGGCGTGTCGAAGCACTCGCCCTCGGCCAGCGCGAGGGTCCTGCCGCCGCGTGCGCCGTCCTCGAACCCGTGCCACAGCGCCGAGGCGCCGCCCGTCGCGATCAGCACCGCCCACAGCACGAGCCCGGCCCCGGACAGCACCGCGCCGCCCACGGCCAGCCCCGTGCCGCGCTCGCCGCGCCGGCGGATCTGGCGCAGCCCGGCCAGCCCGAGCACCAGCCCCACCCCGGGCAGGCAGCACAGCACCCCGAGCACCAGGGAGGCGATGGCGAGGCCGTTGACCGGCGCCGGGTGGTTGTAGGGGTGGTAGCCCTGCGACCACGACTGGTAGGCGGGCAACCCCGGGGAGCCGCCCGGCTCTCGGGGGTACGGCGACGGGCCGTACGGCTCCGCCGCCCGCGGCCGGGGTGGCTGGTACGGCTCTTGCGGCTGGTGGGGGCCGGGAGGCGGGGGGAGGGACACCGGTACCGTGCTCCTGGATCGGGCGGCGGCGGCACAGGGGACCGGCGGCCGGCCGGCGGCTGGACGGACGTACGACTGGCCGCATGGTAAGCGTGAGCGGAACGGGGGCGGAATGCGGGTGGAGACGAGCACGGTGGCCGGGGAGACCGTCCGGCGAGTGAACGGGCTGACGGCCCGGTGGGCACAGGCCCTGAACGGCGAGGGCTCGGTGTTCTCGGCGCCGGGCGTGTGGCCGCTGCTGGCCTTCCTGGCCGACGGCGCGGCGGGCCCGGCGCGGGCGGAACTGGCCGGCGCGCTGGGCGTGCCCGCCGAGCAGGCGGCCGGTGCCGCGCGGGAGTTGCTGGCCGGGCTGGCGGGGGTCACCGGTCTGGACGCGGCGCTCGGTCTGTGGACGCACCACGGGCTGGCCCTGCGGGAGGAGTGGCGGGCCGGGCTGCCCGCCGGGACCCACGGGGTCTTCGGGGACGACCTCGTCACCGCGCAGGAGCGGCTGGACGCCTGGGCTGCCGAGCGGACCGGCGGGCTGGTCGAGCGCATGCCGGTGACGCTGACCCGGGAGGCGCGGATGGTGCTGGCCACCGCCCTCGCGCTGCGCACCGAGTGGCGGCAGCCGTTCACGGAGCAGCCGCTGCGGCCCGGCTCCGGCCCCTGGCAGGGCCGTACCCTGCGCGGCCTGCACCGGCGCAGCGTGCGGCCGGACCGGGTGGGGGTGGCGGGCACGCCGGACGGCTTCGTCACCGCGCTGACGGTGCCCGGGGACAACGGTGTCGACGTGCATCTGGTGCTGGGCGAGGAGCGGATGAGGCCGGGTCAGGTGCTGGCGGCCGGGTTGGGGGTCGTGGAGCGCGGGCTGCCGCTGACCGGGGGCGGCGCGCTGCCGCACGGGCACGTCGGCCCCGGTCTGCACGTGGAGCAGCAGCCGGCGACCGCGCCGCAGCCGACGACGCTGGACGTGACGACGGTGGCGTACGAGGTACGGGCGGACCACGATCTGCTCGCCCTGCCCGGCCTGTTCGGCCTCGGCGCGGCGACGGACACCGCGACCGGTCACTTCCCGGGGGTGAGCCCTTACCCGTTGGCCGTCGGGGAGGCCCGCCAGTCGGCAGTGGCCCAGTTCGGCGCGCTCGGCTTCCGCGCGGCGGCGGTGACGGCGGTCATGCCGGTGCCGGCCGGCGGGGTCCCGCAGTACCGGTACGAGACGACGGTCGTCCGCGTCGCCTTCGACCGCCCCTTCGCGTTCCTGGCCACCCACCGCGAGTCCCGCCTGGTGCTGGCGGCGGGCTGGGTGACGGAACCGGCGCCGTACCCGGTGCCGTCCCCCGCTCGGTGAGGCGGCACCGGTCCTGCTGCCGACGGCGCACAGCGAGCGGGACCCGGACGGGAACGGCGTGGGAGGTGAACGGGGCCGGGTGCCGGAATTCTGACCGGGACACACGTCTGGAGAAGGAGGATGCCGTGAAGCGTCCGGAGTACAGCCCGGCCGACGACTCGGTCCTGCACCGCATCAACCAGGAACTCGCCCGCGTCGGCAGCCTGGCGCCCCGGGGGACGCGGGCACTGCCGGAGGGTACCGAGTTCCTGATCACCACGGTCACCGAGAGCGGCATGCACCAGGTCGTCGCCGTGGACGCCCGGCGGCACGGCAGTGCGGAGCCGTCGCCGGCCACCCCGGACGAACAGGTCGAACTCCGTTCGGTGGTACGGGCCCTGCTGGACATGGCCGGACACAGCTCGGGGACGGTCCGCACGTCGGTGGTCCTGCTCGCGGAGGGCCCGCGGGTGGTGGCGTGCACCGGACTGGTCCCCGCCCCGCCGAAGCCGTAGCCGTAGCCGGGCGGGGGTGCCGTTCCCGTGGGGGCCGTGGTTCCCGGTATCGCGGGAGGAACGGTCCGGGAACGGCTCACAGCAGCATCAGTGGTGTCGAGAACAGGACATCACAAGGGGGGCAAGACGATGCGTGACAAGCTGGCGGGTCTGTTCGGGATGGTCGCGATGGCGCTGGTGTTCGCACTGGGCGCGGCGGTCCAGCACGACGCGGCGGCCGACCGGCCGGCCGGGCACCATGTGACCGCCGAGAACCAGGGCCCGACCGTCATCACCGCGTCCTCCGCCGGCTGACCACCGCCTCCCGCACGACAGGACCCGGTGCGGGAGCCGCACGCCGCGGCGCCTCAGCGGCTCCGGCCGATCTCGGGTACGCCCATCGTGTCGAAGAGCCCGGCGGCGGCCCCGGCGTGCTGCCGGGCCGCCGCGTGGTCGCCGAGGGCCTCGCAGGCCCGCGCCAGGCCGGCCAGGGCGTGGGCCTCCTCGATCCGGTAACCGATGCCCGAAGCGGTCTTCAGGGCACTGGTGTGCAGGTGGAGCGCCTTGGCGGGATCGCCCTGCCGGGTGCACAGCCGGCCGAGTATGTTCTCCGTCTTCACCTGCCGGATCGGCACCACGCTCGACCGGACGAGTTCCAGGGCGTGGTCCGCGAGGCGCGCGGCGTCGGCCGTGTCGCCCAGGCGGTGCTGGACGTCGGCCGACAGGGCGAGCAGGACGCCGACGTTGCCGGGGTCGTGGGTCTGGTCGCCGATGCGCCGGGCCCGTTCGAGGCACTGCTGGGCCTCGGTGTACTCCTCCAGGCCCAGCAGCGCGAGGGCGAGGTCGGTGACGGACACGATCTCGTTCTCGCGGTTGCCGAGTCGCCGGTCGAGTTCGACGGCCCGCCGTGCCGCCTCCACCGCCTCCGGATACCGGCCCCACTGCTCGTACAGGGTGCTGAGAATGGTCAGGCTCTCGGACTCCGAGCGCGCGTTCCCCAGTTCCCGGCCGAGGTCGACGGCCCGGACCAGGTGCGGCAGGGCCTCGTCGAACCGGCCGAGCACACTGTTGAGCAGGCCGAGGGTGGACTCCGAGTGGGCCTCGGTGTCCCGGTCACCGAGTTCGGTGGCCACCTCCAGCGCCTCCCGGGCCACTTCCACGCCCTCCTCGAAGCGACCCAGCTTCCAGCAGGCGACCCCCAGGTTGGACAGGCTCACCGCGAGCAGCACCAGATCGCCGAGCCGGCGGGCGACGTCGACCGCGCTGCGGCTCAGGTCGCGGAACTCGCTGATGTGGCCGCGGGCGTTGAGGTAGAAGACCACGTCGCGGGTCAGCCACACCGCGTGGCGGTCGTGACCGTGCGTCCGGGCCAGGGCGACGGCGCCGCTGAGCGCGGTGTGTTCCCGCGTGAACCAGGTCAGGGCCCGGTGGGCGTCACCCAGGTCCGGCAGCTCCGCCCCGGTGGCCGGCAGACCGGTCGGACGGCGGCGCCGCCCGGGGAAGAGGACGTCACAGGCCCGCTCGGTGGCCGTGAGGTAGTAGGCGAGCAGCCGCCCGACCGCGGCGTGGTCCTCCTGCTCCGTGGCCGGTCCGCGCAGGCTGAGCGCGAAGCTGCGCACGAGGTCGTGGAAGGCGTACAGGCCCACGTCCGGCTGCTGGAGCAGGTGGACGTCGAGCATGTGCTCAAGGATGTCCTCGGCGTCACGGGTGTCCGTGCCCAGGAGGGCCGCGGCCGAGTGGACGTCGATGTCGGAGCCGGGGTGCAGCGCCAGCAGCCGGAAGGCGACGCGGGACTCCGCCGCCATCGTCTGGTACGACAGGCGCAGGGTGGCCGCCACGCTCCGTTCGCCCAGGCTCAGTTCGTCGAGCCGGCGCGTCTCGTCGCACAGCCGGTCCACCAGGTAGCCGACCGTCCAGCGCGGCCGGTTGCGCAGCCGGGCGGTGGCGATCCGCAGGGCGAGCGGCAGATGGCCGCAGAGCCGGGCCAGCTCGGCCGACGCCTCGGGTTCCGCCGCGACCCGCTCGGCGCCGAGCGTCTTCGACACCAGCAGCACGCTGTCGTCGCCGGACATGACGTCGAGCGAGGTCCAGTGCGCCCCGTCGAGGTCCAGCAGCCGGCTGCGGCTCGTCACCAGGACCAGGCAGCCCGGGGACGGGGGCATGAGGAGGCGGACATCGGCCGCGTCGACCGCGTTGTCGAGCAGCAGGAGCAGCCGCCGGCCCGTCAGCGCGGCCCGCCAGGCGGCGGTCCGGCCCTCCAGGTCGTCGGGGATCTGGTCGCCGGGGATGCCGAGCGCGCGCAGCAGGGTGGCGAGCGCCGCAGCCGAGGTCACGGGCTGCTCGCCCGGTGTGTAGCCGCGCAGGTTGATGTAGAGCCGGCCATCGGGGTACTCGTCGGCCAGCCGGTGCGCGACGCGCACGGCCAGGGCCGTCTTGCCGCAGCCGCCCATGCCGTCGATGGCGACGATCCCGGGCGCGGAGGCGACGGACCGCTGTGCGCAGTCGAGCAGCTCGCGCTGTTCACGGTCGCGGCCGGAGAAGTCGGCCAGGTCGTAGGGCAGGGTGCACGGTGCCTGGGCCGGCACCGGCGCGGCCGGTGCGGGGGGCGAGGGCGGCTCCGGGGCGGCCAGGTCGGGGCTCTCCCGGAGGATCCCCTCGTAGACCTGGGTGAGTTGCTGGCCCGGGTCGATGCCCAGCTCCTCCACCAGCAGGTCCCGGACCCGGGCGTACTCCTCCAGTGCCTCCGCCTGCCGGCTGGAGCGGTACAGCGCGAGCATCAGCTGCCGGCGCAGGTTCTCCCGCAGCGGGTACTTCGCCGTCAGGTCGCGCAGGTCGGCGACGAGTTCGGCGGCCTGGCCGAGGCCGAGGCACAGCTCGAAGAGCTGCTCCGCGGCGGCGAGGCGGCGCTCGTCCAGCGCGGCGGCAGCGGCGGAGATCACCGGGCCGGCGACATCGGAGAGGACGGGTCCGCGCCACAGTTCCAGGGCGGTCCGCAGTGCCTCGACCGCCTGGGCCGTCCGGTCCTGTTCGGCGGCGGCCCTGGCCCGGCGGACCAGAACGGTGAACTCGGTCAGGTCGAGCTGGTCCTCGAGGACGGCGACGCGGTAGCCGGGGCCGTCGGTGATGACGACCTGGCTCCCGCCGGGTATGCGGCGCCGCAGGTCGGCCACCGCCTTGCGGACCTGGTGCGACGCGGTGGCCGGAGGCTCCTCCTCCCACGCCGCCTCGACGAGCCGCGAGACGGGAACGAGCCTGCCCGGCTCAAGCAGCAGGGTGGCGAGCACCCGCTCCTGGACCAGTCCGCCGAGTCTCAGCCGGGTTTCCCCCGTCCAGACCTCCAGCGGCCCCAGCACGTTGAAGCGCAGCCGGTCTTCGGCATGTTGTCCCAGCAAGCTTCTCCCCCTTGATTGCGTCCTCCCGCGCCGCCCCGGCCGGCCGGGGCGGCGCGACCAGGCGCGCGGACACCGGCGGCAGCGCCGGAACGCGCTCCCGAAGGGCACCACCGAGGCACAGTCGGTCCCCGCCCGACGGGTCCCCCAGCGGACCGGACAGCACACGGGACGGGCCGTGCGCCGTCCTCGTCCGGTGCGCGCGGGCACCGGCCGGGCCCCACGCCCGACGGGCACGGCGAACCGGCAGGACACTGCGGGACTCGGCAGCCGCACTGCCCGCGGCGTTCGTCACGCCGTTCCGCACACGCTCGGCCGCCATCGGCTCCCCAACCCCCCGTGCCCCCGGTTCACCCGGCGGGCCCCCAAACCCACGGAAGCATAACGCCTGGCGGCGCGAAGACCCCGTGCCGTGCACGGCCTTCCGTCCGGGGCGCCACGGCCGCCCCGGCCCGCCCCGTCCGGACGGCTCGGGGACCGTCCGGTACCGCTCGGGGAAGGGATCGGGAACGGCCGGCCGGACCCTGCGAGGGCAGACAGGAGAGGGCGGGGCGCGCGGCGAACCCGTGGCACACCGCCCCCGACCATCGCAAGGAGCATGAGCGTGGGCAGACCGGAGAAACCGCTGGCGCCGGACGCCGGACCGGCCACCGCCTTCGCCCTGGAGCTGCGCCGGCTCCGGGTCGCGGCGGGCTCCCCCAGCTACCGGGAGCTGGCGAGGCGTGCGCTGTTCTCGGCCTCGGTGCTCTCGGACGCCGCGGCCGGTCACCGGCTGCCCACCCTCCAGGTGGCCCTCGCTTTCGCCGAGGCCTGTGGCGGGGACCGGGCGGTCTGGGAGCGGCGCTGGCGGGCGGCGGCGGGCCGGGCGGGCGACGGGCCGGGGCCGGCCGTCAAGCCGGCGCAGCAGGCACCGGAACCGCGGCTGCGGGCCGCCGCGGTACGGGCACTGCTGCCCGTACCGGCCCAGCTCCCGATGGAACCGCGTCCGCTGGCCGGCCGGGCCCGGGAGCTGGGTGAGGCACGCGCGCTGACGGCGGCGGGTACCGGCCCCGTCCCGCCGCTGGTCATCCACGGACCGACCGGAGTGGGCAAGTCCGCGCTCGCGCTGCGGCTGGCCCACGAACTGGCCGCGGACCTGCCGGACGGGCAGTTGTACGTCAGCCTCGGCGCAGCCGCCGACGGGCGCAAGGACGCCCCGGGCATCGCGGGCGGCATGCTGCGGTCCCTCGGCATCGCGCCCGAGCTCATCCCGGACGATCCCGCGCAGCGCATCGGGCTGTACCGCTCGGTGCTGTACGAGCGGCGCCTGCTGGTCGTACTCGACGGCACACTCCAGGAACGCCAGGTGCGCGACCTGCTCGTGGCCACGCCCCACAGCAGGATCGTGGTCACCGCGCGGTCCCGGCTGCTCGGCCTCGACGGGGTACGGCGGCTGGCGCTGCCCGTCCTCGGCCGGGACGAGTCGATGGACCTGCTCGCGGGGATCGTCGGCGCGGAACGGCTGGCCGGTGCCCCGCGGGCGGGTCTGCTGCTCGCGGAGGCGTGCGGCGACCTGCCGCTCGCCCTCACCCTCGCCGGCCGGCGTCTGGCCGCGCGCCCGGAGGCCTTCCTCGCCGAGGCGGTCGCCGAACTCCTCGCCGCCGACGGGCTGTCCGGCCGGCTGCGAGTGGGCGACGAGAGCCTCACCGAGCGCTACGAGGACGCCTACCGCCGTCTCACGCCCTGGGCCCGGCTCCTGCTGCACCGGTTCGCGGCGACGGGGGCGGCACCTGCCGTGGACGGGGTGATCCGCACTCCGTCCACCGCCCTCGCGCACGCGCCGGAGCCGCCGCAGGCGCCGCAAGAGCCGGTGGAAACGGTGGAGGACGTCCTCGAAGCCGTGGTCGACAGCGGGCTGCTGGAGCGTACCGACGTCCCCGGGCAGTACGGACTGCCGCCGCTGGTACGGCAGTTCGCGCTGGCCCGGGCGGCTGCCACGGCGGACGGTCCGGAGCCCGCCCGGCACCGTCCGCGCAGCGACCGGCCCGCACCGGGCGCGGCACACCCCTTCCCCGCCATGACACAGGAGACCCCAGCATGACCACTCCCACCCCCGTCGCCGGTCTCGCCGAGGAGGCCGTCGGCCTGATCGCCGCCGAGGACCCGCTGGACGACGCGCTCGAAGGGTGCCCGGAGACGCTCGGACGGCTCGCCGACCCGTCGTGGCAGGCGCAGGAGGCCCTGGCCGGTGAGGCGGCGCGGCTGGCCGAGCGGGCCGCCCGCGCGCCGGTCGCGGACGCCGCCGAGGAGGTGACCCGGGCCGTGGTGGTGCAGCAGGCGCGGGCGGTCGCCGACCGGCTGGGGACACGGCTGGTCGAGCACACCGTCGCCGACTACCAGAACTCACCCCTCGGCCGGCTGCTGGGCTCCCTGCCCGCGGTGCGTCCGGCGGACGAGGAACAGGAGCGGGGTCATCTGGAACGGCTGGCGGCGGTGCCCGAGTACCTGGCGAAGGCGGCCGAGCGGCACCGCGAGGGCCTGCGGGCGGGACGGCTGCCCGTCGCCGAGCGGGTCCGCACGGCGGTGGCCCGGCTCGACGCCTACCTCGCCGACCCCGCCGGGGACCCGCTGCGCGCGGTGCCGCTGCGTACCCGTCACCACGCCGAACGGGACCGGCTGGTCGACGAGCGGGTGCGCCCGGCCTTCGCCGCCTACCGCGAGGCACTGCGCACGGACCTCGCCTCCCCGGGGCGGTCCCCGGAGCGCCCGGGACTGTGCCATCTGCCCGACGGGGAGGAGCACTACGCCACCCTGGCCCGCGTCCACACCACCACCGGCCGCTCGCCCAAGGAGCTGCACGACACCGGGGTGGCGCTGCTCGCCCACATCGAGCGGGAGTACGTGCCCGTCGGAGCACAGGCCTTCGGCGGCGCGCCGACCCCGGCCGAGGTGCGGGAGCGGCTGCGTACGGACACCCGGCTGCGCTGGAGCGGCGCGCAGGAGATGCTCGGGGCCGCCCGTACGGCGATCGCCCGGGCCGAGCTGGCCGCTCCCCGGCGCTTCGGGCGGCTGCCCGCCCTGCCCTGTGCGCTGGAGGGCACCGAGGCGCCGGGCGCGCCCCTGGCCTGGTACATGCCGGCCGCGCTGGACGGTTCGCGGCCGGGAACGTACCACGCCAACACCGATCGGCCCACGGAGCGTTCGCGGGTGCTCGCCGAGGCCACCGCCTTCCACGAGGCCGTGCCCGGCCACCACGTCCAGCTCTCCCTCGCCCAGGAGCTGACCGGGCTGCCGCGGCTGCGCCGGATCGCCTGGATCAACGCCTACATCGAGGGCTGGGGGCTGTACGCGGAGCGGCTCGCCGACGAGATGGGGCTGTACTCGGGCCCGCTGGCCCGCTTGGGGATGCTGGCGATGGACTCGCTGCGCGCCGCCCGCCTGGTCGTGGACACCGGGCTGCACCACTTCGGCTGGACGCGCGAGCAGGCGGCGGCGTACTTGCGGGAGCACACGGTGCTGTCCGAGACGGAGATCCAGAACGAGACCGACCGCTACATCGAGTGGCCCGGTCAGGCGCTGTCGTACATGACCGGCCGGCTGGAGATCCAGCGGTTGCGCACGCGCGCGGCCCGGGAACTGGGGCCCGCCTTCGACATACGTGCCTTCCACGACCTGGTGCTCGGCGGCGGCGCGCTGCCGCTCGACGTGCTGGACCAGGTCGTCGCGCGCTGGACGCGCAGGGGCTGAGCGTTCCGCGCGGGGGGCCGGTGCGGCCGGCACCGGCCCCCCGCCGTGCTCAGGCGCTGAAGAGGCCGTTCATCTGGAAGAAGTCCAGCGAGTCGGCCAGTTCCTCGTAGGTGCCGGAGCCGAGGAGTTCCAGGGTGGCGCGGCGGGCCGCCGTGTACGCGGCCTGGGCGACCGCGGTGCCGACGCTGACGCGGCGCACCCCGGCCTTGGCCAGCTCGGCCACGCCGGGTCCGCCGGGACCGGCCATGGCGTTCACCGGCAGCGGGGAGCGGGCGGTCAGCTCGCCGAGGACGGCCAGGTCCAGCAGGCCGGGCACGAAGATGCCGTCGGCACCCGCCCGCTCGTAGGCGGCGGCGCGGGTCAGCACGTCCTCCAGGCGGCCGGACTCCTCGCCGATGCCGAACAGGTACACGTCCGTACGGGCGTTGACGACCAGCTCGGGCAGCCCGGCCGCGGTCGCGGCGGCGCGCGCCGCCGCGATCCGCTCCGCCTGCTCCTCGGGGGTGAACAGCGGGCCGCCGGGGGCCTTGGAGTCCTCCAGGTTGATGCCCACCGCTCCCGCGGCGACCACCGCGGTGACCGTCTTCGCCACCTCGTCCGGGGCCGCGCCGTAGCCGCCCTCGACGTCCACGGTGACCGGGACGTCGACCACGGCGGCGATGCGCGCGGCAGCCGCGAGCATCTCGTCCCGGTCGGCCTGCTCGCCGTCGCCCTTGCCGAGGGACCAGGCGACACCACCGCTGGTCGTGGCGATCGCCTGGGCGCCGGCGGCGGCCATCACGGCGGCGCTGCCCGCGTCCCAGGCGTTGGGCAGCACGAGGACGGACTCGGAGCCGAGCGCCCGCAGCCGCCGCGCCTTGTCCTTGGTGCTCTGGTCAACTGTCATGGTTCTTCGGTGCCTTTCGTGGTCGGCACAGCTCTGTGCCGCGGTTCGGGTGACGATCGCGACGGATCGTTGCACGGGGGGTCGGAACAGGGTCGGTATTCGGACGACCCGGGCGTACGGTCAGCCCGCCGTGCGGCGGGTGATGGTCACGTACAGGTGTTCGTCGAGGACCTTGGCGAGAGTGACGGCGGGCCGGCCGAGGTCGGCGACGAGCGCGTCGGCGCTCAGTCCGCTCTCGGCGAGGGCGGCCCGTGCCCAGGCCCTGCCGGTGCGCAGGTGGCGGGCGAAGGCGGCGCCGTCCCGGGCGCCGTACAGCTCGGTGGCGATGGCCGCGTCCCACGGCATGACGGTGTGCGGGCGCAGCGCGTAGAGCGCCTTCGCGGCGGCCGTCGGGCCGAGGGACCGGGGCCGGGGCCCGAATCTGACCGGAAGCCGGGCGAGTTCCTCGTACGCGGTGGCCACAGTGTCGATCTCGGGGTCGGTCAGCTCGGGGAGCGGTGTGTCGGGCAGGGGGTGGCTGTCCGTCCACGCGACCAGCCCCTCCCCGAGCGGGTACGGTTCGCCCTCCCGCGGGTAGGGGAGCCTGCACCCCCAGGTGTTGAGCCAGCGGTGCAGGGCCGTGCGGCCGGCCGGGTCGCCGAGGTCGAGGTCGGGAGCGGAGGGCCCGCGCAGCTCCAGCCAGCTGCGGTCGACGCCCGGGTAGGCGGCGAACACCTGGGCGGAAAGGCGCAGTTCGGCCAGCGTCGGGGCCGGGCGCGGGGGCGGCGCGGGGTCGGGTCCGAGGTGGGCGCGGGCCACCTTCGCGGGGACGCACATGCGCCAGGCGTCGGTGACCAGTTCCGTCAGCTCGGGCAGGCTCAGCGCGGCGAGCGCGGCCTGGACCCAGTTGTAGCGCAGGTCGGAGGTCCGGGGCAGCGAGAACTTCTCCGGTTCCGAGGCCACCAGGGCCGCGCGCTCCTCCTTGGGGAACGCGAAGCCCAGCGTGGTCTCGTCACGGGACAGCGCCAGGTAGACGATCCGGCCGACACGGAACTTCACCCGGTCCCGGATCAGGTGCTCCTCGGTGCGCGGTAACGCGACCGCCAGGCGCCGCACGTCCTCGACGGTGGCCATGTCTCTCCTTCTGTCGTGGAACCTACGCCGGTCGGTCCTGCGCGGGTTCGTCCTGCACGGGGCCGTCCTGCGCGGGGCGGACCTTGATCTGGATCGTGTCCAGGGCCCGCCGGGCGGCGGCGACCGCCTCGGCCCCGTTCTCCGCCTCGGTGACGACCGAGCCGACACGGTCCCACGAGCTGCGCAGCTCCCGCACCTCGGCACCCGGCTCCACGGTCACCGAGCACGCCTGGACGCCGGGCAGCGCGCGCGCCTCGTCGAGCCCCGAGACATCCTCCACCACCCCGGCCCCGGTGTGCAGGAAGCGGATGGCGGCGGCGCCGGGGGCCTTCTCCGGGAGCGGAGCGGTCAGCGGTTCGCCCTTCATGAGGGTCCAGAAGGCGCGGACGAGGTCGACGCGGTACGCACGGTCGATCAGGTCGACGATGCCGTCGCCGGGGAAGCGGCCGGCGCACTCCACCAGGTAGGGGCGGCCGTTCTCGACGATCCACTCGCAGTGCGCGATGCCCGTGCCGAACCCGACGGCCTCCAGCAGCCGCCCGGTTTCGGCGCGCAGCAGCGCGTCCAGGTCGCCGGGGATGTCGGCGGGCACCAGATGGCCCAGCTCCACCGGCCGGCCGCCGGGGTAGAGCTCCTTGCCGGTGACGTTGCCGAACACCGCACGGCCGCGCTCCACGAGCAGCTCCACGCTGTACTCGCGGCCCTGGACGCACCGCTCGACGAGCATGCGGAGCTCGAACCCGCGGTCGGGGACCATCACGCCCTCGTCCATGGCGGTGGTCTCCGCCCATGCCTCGTCGATCTCGTCGGGGGAGGCAAGGATGCGGGTGCCGAGGGCGGCCTGGCGGTTGGCCGGCTTCAGCACGGCCGGCCCGGGGTGCTCCGCCATGAAGGCGCGGACCTCGTCCGGGCCGGTCACCTCCACGGACTCCGGGTTGAGGATGCCGGCGGCCCGGCTGACCCTGCGCAGCACGGCCTTGTCCCGCAGGATCCGCAGCGCCCCGTAGCCGCCGGTGGGTACCCCGTACCGTTCGGCGAGGCGGGCCGCGAAGGGCGTGGCGTACTCCTGGAGCGGGGCGACGGCGGCCGGGTCGAGGTCGGGGTGGGCGTTGTAGAAGGCGTCGGCCGCGCCTTCGAGCTGGTACTCCCAGGCGATCAGCTCCCGTACCACCGGGGCCTCGTCGGCCTTCGGCCCGAGCTCGCGCTTGCGGATCACATCGGGTTCGTCGATGACGATCACGGAGCCCTCGGGCTGGAACTGCGCGAGCGAGGTCACCGCCACGGGCACGAAGCCCACCATGACGACAGGGCGTTCGGGCATGTCTGTACTCCTTGGTGGATGGATCAGGCGTCCGGGCCGGTCAGGTCGGCGCGGACCTGGGCGGCGAGTTCCTCGGCGGTGGACATGGCGTCCTCGAACGACGTGCCCGTCACACCGAGGAAGCCGAGGATGCTGTTGCCCGCGGGCGGGCGGCGGACCAGGTCGCCGGGCTTGGCGGTGACCTTGAGGAAGAACAGGTCGTCCCGGTCGGCCAGGCCGTCGGGGACGTGCACGTGCGCCACGCGACCGGAGGCCGGGGGCAGCAGGCACAGGGCCGCCGTGTGGACCCCGGTCGGCCGGTAGTGGCCCGCCTTCGGGCGGACCCCGCGGGCCACGTCGGCGACGGCGGCTATCGGGTCGTAGCCGGCGGAGATGCGGGCCATGTGGTCCAGGCCGCCGCCGCCCGGGCGTACGGCGATCTCCACCAGGTGCGGGCGGCCCTCGTGGAAGCGGACCTCGGCGTGCAGCACGCTGCGCCGCAGCCCCTGGGCGCGGGCGCCCGCGGTGACGACCTCGTGCACGGCCTCGACCTGGGCCGGGGTGAGCGCGGTCGGGGCGTGGTGGACGTCGTCGTCGAAGGTGTCGCCCTCGGCGGTGACCCGGTCGACGATGGAGCCGAGGTACACCTCGTCGTCCCAGGCGAGGGCCTCGATGAGGAACTCGTCGCCGTCGAGGAAGGACTCCACCAGCAGCCCGTGCGGACCCAGGTCCAGTCCGTCGGCCTCCATCGCGTACCAGGACAGCTCGGTCAGGCCCTGGGCGGCCTGGGCGTAGCGCTCACGCAGTTCGGCCGCGTCGTCGGCACGGAAGACGTAGTTCGAGGCGGCCCCCAGGGTCGGCTTGACGATCACCGGGTAGCCGAACTCCCGGCCGGCGGCGAGTGCCTCGGCCTCGGTGGTGACGAAGCGGAAGTGCGGGTGGGCGGCGCCGCCGCGCTCGTGGGCCTGGCGCATCAGCAGCTTGTTCCGGCTGGCACGTGCGGCCTCCACGCCGATGCCGGGCAGGCCGAGGGCCTCGGCCACCGCGGCGACCGCGAGCACCCCCGACTCCGAGAAGGTGAACACGCCCTCGAAGCGTTCCTCGGCGTGCCACTCCTTGGCCGCCGCGATCAGGGCCTCGATGGACCGTGAGCCGGCGGTGCGGTAGCGGTCGGCGGGCCAGAAGTCCTCGGTGCCCTCGCCGTTGAGCACGTACAGGTCCGCGCCGAGGCCGACGACCTGCTCGTAGCGGGAGATGTAGTAGGTGGCGTTCTGCCGGGCTTCGAGCGCCAGGAGTTTCATGGCGGTTCCTCTCGGTTGGAAGGGATCAGGGCCGGGCGTCGAGGGGGTCGGCGTCCAGGGCCGCCAGGCCCGTTCGGTCGGGGACGCGGCCCAGGACCCGGTCGGCGAGGGTGCGGGCGATCAGCGGCGCGAACTTGAACGACGAACCGCCGCACGCCGCGTACGCGTGGGCCGAGGCGCCGAGGGAGACCGCGAGGGGGCCACCGGTCTCGGCGTGCGACAGGTAGTAGCAGTCCTTGGTGCCGAGCACCCAGGCCGGTCCGAAGCCCGGCAGCAGGTCGCCGAACTCGGCCGTCAGCTCCTGCTGCCACCTCTCGGGCGTGGTGTTGTCGGTGAGGTCGTCGACCTGGCGGCAGACGGCGGCCGAGCTGAGCTTGAGCGCCGTACCGGCCACCGGCGGGATCAGCCAGGCGCCGCGCCGGGTGCCCAGGGCGGGGACGGCCGGTGTGGCGGCCCACGCCTCGGCCACCCCCCTGGGCACCCGGCAGTACAGCAACGACTGCCGGTACAGGGCGAGCGACTTCGCCACCCGCTCGGGCAGCAGGCGGCGCGCCCACGGCCCCACGGCGACCACCACACCGTCACCGTCCAGCACCTGTCCGTCGGCGAGCGTGACCCGTCCGCGCTCCCCGTCCACCGCGACCGCGGGCCGGTGTTCGAGCAGACCGACGCCCGACTGCCACCTCAGCCAGCCGACGCAGGCGGCGAGCACCCGCTCGGCGAGCAGCACGCCGGCGTCGTCCTCCAGGACCGCGCCGGCGGCGCCGCCGAGGGAGAGGTGCGGGTAGCGGTCGGCGAGCGCGTCCGCCGTGAGCGTGCGCGCGCGTCCCCCGGCGTCGGCCAGCAGCACCGTGCCCGCGTCCGCCGCCGCGGGCGGGAGCACGGTGAGCGCGCCGACCCGCTCGTAGAAGCGGGTGGCGAACAGCTCCTCCAGTTCCAGCCAGCGGCGGTGCGCGCGCAGCGCGGCGGCGGTGGCGAGCGGATCGCCCGGGTGCAGGGCCCGGATGATCCGGTGCTGGTCGAAAGAGGTGGCCCGGCCGTACGGGATGGACCCCTGGTCGACCACCGTGACCCGGTGTCCGTCCAGGGCGCACTCCACGGCGGTCAGCAGGGCGATCACCCCGCCGCCGACGACGGTGACACGCATCGGGCACCTCCCTTCTTTCTCTCGGTCGTGCGGCGGTCGCTCAGCTCTCGGCGGTGGTGCGGCCGAGCGCCGGAACGGTGAACGGCGTGGTCGTCCGCTCCTCGGGCGCGACGGCGAACGTGCCGTCGAAGCCGCCCTCGGCCCGCGCCTGTTCGGCGAGGTCGATGAGGATCGGCGAGGCCGCGGCGATCAGGGTGCGCAGCTCCGCGAAGAGGTCCCCCAGTTCGGCCGCGGACGCGGTGCGGTCGGCCGGGGCCGGCCCGGCCGTCAGGGCCTCGGCCCGGTCCAGGAGCCGCTCGATGTGCAGCGGGATCAGGTCGGCGGTGCGGCTGAGGCTGTAGCCGGTGAGCCGGTAACCGGCCTCGAACCGCTCGGCCATCGCCGCCCGGCGCGCGTTCGCCTGCGGCGACACCGGCAGCTCGTGCCCCTCCAGGCCCAGTTCGGCGACCGCCTTGCCGAGCAGGGCGCCCAGCCGGTTCCACGGGTCGGCCAGCCGCTCGCCGGTGATCTTCTCCAGGGCGGCCCGGGAGAAGTTGGTGCGGGCGTGCTCCGGCGCGGTGAGCGCGAGGTGGAAGCGGACGAGGTCGCGGGGGACCTCGCGCACCAGGTCGCGCGTCCACACCACGTGGCCCTTGCTGGTGGAGAACTTCTCGTTCTCCAGCTCGTAGAACTCGTTGCTGACGATCGCGTCCGGGACGACGTAGCGGCCCTCGTGGGCGAGCAGCAGCGACAGGTGGGTCAGTCCCCAGAAGTAGGCGTTGTCGAAGCCGAGGAAGTAGACCAGCCGGATGCCGTTCTCCGCGCGCCACAACTCGTCGTCGCTCGCGGGCCGCTCGCCGTGCGCGCGCTGGGCCACGGCCGTGCAGTACATCGAGGCCGGCATGCCCTCGGCCCAGGCGTTGATGACCTGGCCCGGCGTCTCGGGGAACGGCGCCGGGATCCCCCACCCGGTGGGATAGGTGATGGGGAAGTCCGGCAGCGGGCGGGCCAGCAGCTCGCGCATCAGCTGCACGATGTGCGGGCGCCAGGTGGACTCCTTGGCCCGGTGGTAGGCGGTCAGCTGCTCCCGGTACTCCTCCAGCGGCAGGACCAGGATCCGCGTCTCCCGGTAGGTCACCTCGGCCGTGGGGTCGACGGTGGAGCGCGGGTCGGTCAGCTCGGCGAAGTTGTTGGGGTGCCCGCAGCTCTCGCACAGCCCGCCCCGGCTGACCGCCAGGCACACCGGGCAGCCGCCGCTGACCAGGCCCTCCATCAGGAACTCGCCGGTCGCCTCGACGTACGGCAGCTTCACCGTGCGCAGCCGGAACCTGCCGGCGTCGTGCAGCCGGGTGAGGAAGTCCAGCGTCATCGCGCGGTAGCCGTCGTCGAAGGGGGCGAACCCGTCGACGGAGACGCCCATCAGGCCGAGCGTCTCCCGGATCTCCCGCCAGCTCTTCGCCGCCAGGTCCTGCGGGGTGGTGCCCAGCTTGGCGGCGCTGGAGACGACGTACGTCTGGCTGTCGTCCGTGCCCGTCGTGTAGAGCACCGGCTGCCCGGTGGCCCGCAGGTAGCGGGCGTGCACGTCGGCCGCCATGTACGGGCCCGCGATGTGGCCGACGTGCAGGTCGCCGTTGGGGGTGGGGGGCGGGCCGATGATGACCGTGCGCCGCTGTCCTGTCGGCTGGTCCATGGCTCAGGCCTCCCGGGCGTGGCGGTGGGTGAAGCGGTCGGCCATCTCGGCGTCCCACCAGACGCTGTACATCTCGAAGTCGGCGTCGGAGTCGTTGACGACGCGGTGCTCGTGGTGCGGCGGGAAGTGGACGATGTCGCCGGCGGCGAACGGCACGCGCTCGCCGCCGGCCTCCAGGAACGCCTCGCCCCGCAGGGCGATGAAGATCTCGTACTCGTGGTGGGAGTGCGCGGTGGACGCGGTACCCGGGCGGATGACGCACCAGGAGCCCTCGAAGGGGGCGTTCAGTTCGGACCAGGGCAGCAGACGCTGGGCGTCGAGGCCGTTCTCGTGGGTGAGACCGGCGCGGTCGAGGTGCTTGATGAGCATGTCGTCTCTCTGCTGGGTGGGAAGCGGTGGTGGTCAGGCCGCGGCGAGGGCGGGCTCACGGTCGCCGGCCGGCCGGCCGGCGCGGTGCGCGAGGATGTCCTCGGTGATCTCCGCGGAGCGTGCGGCGAGGACGCTGAGCAGGGAATCGGCGATGCCGTGGGTGGCCTCGTTGACGCCTTGGAGGTAGCAGGCGGCGGCACCCTGACGGCCGGTTTCCAGGCGGTAGTTGCGGGTGACGGCGATCTGGTCGAGGCCGAGCGCGCCGCCGAGCGCGCGCACCATGCGGGGCATCTCGCGGACGAACCCGGTGCCGAGGAGCAGCAGGTCGCAGCGGAGCTCGCGGGTGGCGGAGGTGCGGCGGTCGGTGAGCGTCAGCACGATGTCGTCGCCGTCGGTCGTGGCGCCCGTGATGTCGGTCATGGTGATCATGCCGAGGCGGTCGGAGCCGGTGCGCCGGTCCTGGTAGAACTGCCGGTAGAGCGAGTCGAGGGTGGCCGGGGCCAGACCGCCGTAGTTGGAGCGGTGCATCTCGGCCAGCAGCTGGCGGCGGGCCTCGGGCTCGGCGTCGTAGAACTCGTCGACGAACGACGAGTAGAACAGCTCGTTGGTGAACTTGCTGCTCTCGTAGCCGTTCAGACCGATCGAGCGCATGATCATCGTCGGCCGGCAGCCGGGCAGGTCCCGCAGGGCCGCGCCGAACAGCTCGGCCGCGCTCTGCGCCCCGCCGACCACGGCGACCCGGGGCGGCCGGTCGGCCGGCACGCCGGCAATCCGCTGGGTGTACTCGGTGGAGTGGATGACCCGCTCGGCCGGGAGCCCCTCGAACACGGCGGGTACGTGCGCGTCCCGCCCGGCGCCGATCACCAGGTAGCGGCAGTCGATGGTCTCGCCGTCCGCCAACTCCACGGTCCAGCGGTCGATCTCACCGTCCGCGCCGTGCACGGGCGTGACCGAGGTGACGGTCCGGCCGTACTCCACCCGCGTCCGCTCCAGCGAGTCCGCCACCCACTGGAGGTACTCGGATATCTCGCTGCGGTACGGCACGAAGCTGCCGAGGTTGACGAACGCGTCGAGCCGGCCGCGGGCGTGCAGGAAGCTGAGGAACGAGAACTCGCTGCGCGGGTTGCGCATGGTGACCAGGTCCTTGAGGAAGGAGACCTGGCTGAGGGCGTCGGGGAGCAGCATGCCCCGCTGCCATACGACGTTCTCCTCGCGCTCGACGACGAGGGCCTGGTCCGCGAGGTCGGGCGCCAGTTCCTCCAGCGCGACCGCGAGGGCGAGGTTCGCCGGACCCGCGCCGACGGCGAGCAGTTCGACTGTGCGGTGTGCCATGTGGTTCTCCTCAGAGGTGTCGGCGGTCTGGTTCCGGGGGTGGGGTGGGCCCGGTTCACGCCGGGCGGTCCCGGGCCGGTGGGCCCGGTTCACGCCGGGACGGGCACGGTCAGCGGCTGCCGGTCGAGGACGACCAGGGCCGCCGCCGCGTCCAGGCGGGCGGCGGTCTGCGCGGGGTCCGCGCCGGCGACGATGACGTAGGAGTGGCGGGCGAGGTAGCCGTTCGGGGGCAGCCTCAGTTCGGTGCCGGGTCCGGCCATCGCCTCGGCGGCGAGCAGGCCCTCGGCGGCGGCGGGCGGGGTGACCGAGCGGACCACGCAGTCCTCGGGCGGGTAACCGAAGCGGATGCCGACCGTGCGGTGCTCGGTGTCGGTGAAGTCGGGTCGCTGTCCCAGCGCGGCGCGCACGGCGGCGCGGGCCGGGTCGATGCCGGTGGCGAGCTGCCCCAGACGCGGGATGAGGTCGCCGCCGAGCCGTCCGTTGATCTCGACGATGACCGGACCGCGGGAGGTCAGCTTGACCTCCGTGTGGGTGATGCCGGAGCCGTAGCCGATGGCGCGGTGCGCCGCCCGCAGCATCGCCAGCAGTTCCGGATCGGTGCGCAGCGGGTCGTCCGCGGCGACGTGGTGGCCGATCTCCTCGAAGTAGGGGAAGAGGCCGACCTGTTTGCGGGCCACGAACATCGGGTGGTACTCGCCGTCCACGACGGCCGCGTCGACGCTGATCTCGGGCCCTTCGAGGTACTCCTCGACCAGCGCCCCGCCGCGGTAGGAGACCGCTCCGATCCGGCTGGACTCGTCGGCGGTCCGGAACGCCTCGGCGACCTCGCCGGCGTCCTGGGCGAGCACGACGCCGATGCTGGCGCCCATGCCGCGCGGCTTGACGACGACCGGGTAGCCGATCTCCTCCGCCGCCGCGAACGCCTCCTCGGCGGTGTCCACCCAGGCGTACCGGGGCTGGTCGATGCCCGCCTCGGTGAGCAGCCGGCGGCTGCGGTACTTGTCCCGGCAGCCCTCCACGCCGTCCACGCCCGCGCCGGGCAGGCCGAGTGCCTCCGCCACGTGCGCGGTCGTCACGATCAGGGTCTCGTCCCAGCTGAGTACACCGCGCACCGTGACGCGCCCCGCCAGCTCCCGGGCGGCCGTGAGCACGGCGTCCCGGTCGGTGAGGTCCACGACCGTGTGCCCGCTGAGGCAGGGTGTCTGCCAGTCGGGCTCGTCGTCCGTGAACAGCCAGACCGGGTGCGTCGCCGCGGCACCGGCCAGCAGGTACTCGCGGTACTTGCGCAGCCCGCACCCGATGAGCAGGATCACGTCCTTCGCGGCCTCGCCGGCACTGTTGTCGTCCACGCGCTGATCGCCTCCTGAATCCGAGTGACAGGGCGATTCCACGGGGTGCGCGGGTTGCCCGGAAGCCATGTCCGAGAGGGACAATCAACCCGGACGCGGCCCGGGTTCACGTCCGGTTGATTGGCCGTCCGGCAGGCCCCTTCCGGGCAATCGCGCCCGCCTGTTCCATGGCTGACGTGATCAACTACGACGGCAAGCGATTCCGGAAGGTCCTGGCCGACCCGGCCGACGACGCGCCCATCGCGCTGTACCGGCAGCAGGGTGATCTGGTCTGGGCCGAGTTCACCGGCGGCGACGTACGGCGCGGCTCCCTGGCGGGGACCCGTGACACGGACGGTGTGATCAGCTTTTCGTACAGCATGGTTCTCGACGACGGCCGGGTGATCTCCGGCCGCAGCGTCAACACCCCCGAGGTCCTGGCCGACGGCCGGATACGGCTGCACGAGCGCTGGGAGCGCTACGGTGCCCACGCCGCGAGCGGCGTCTCCTCCATCGAGGAGGTGCGCTGACGGTGGCCGGCGTCGACTACTCCCGGCTGGCCGGCGAGGTGGAGGGGCGCGTCTTCCTGCCGGGCAGCCCCGGCTACCGCGTCGGCTCGCACCTGTTCAACACGCGCTACAAGCACCGCACCCCGGCCGCCGTGCTCACCGCGGCCCACACCGCGGACGTCCAGCGGGCCCTCGTGTGGGCGCGCGAGCAGGGCGTCCCGGTCGTCGCCCGCAACGGCGGCCACAGCTTCGCCGGTTACTCCGTGGGCGACGGCCTGGTCATCGACCTCAGCAGGCTCACCCAGACCCGCGCCGACGGCTCCACCGGCCTGGTCGTCGCGGGCGGCGGCGCCAAGATCAGCCATGTCTACGACGCGATGCAGCCGTACGAGATGGTCTTCTCCACCGGCACCAGCCCGACCGTCGGCGTCGCGGGCCTGGCGCTCGGCGGTGGCGCCGCCTTCGCCGCCCGCCGCTACGGCCTGACCGCCGACGCCCTGGTGGAGACCACCGTGGTCCTCGCCGACGGCTCCCTCGCGGTGGCCAACGAGCGGGAGAACCCCGACCTGTTCTGGGCGTGCAGGGGCGGCGGCGGCGGCAACTTCGGCATCAACGTCTCCCTCACCTTCCAGGCCCACCCGGTCCCCGACGTCACCACCTTCTACGTCACCTGGAAGTGGTCCGACGCCGCCGCCGTCCTGGAGGCCGGACAGCACATGGTGCGCCGGGCGCCGGACGACTTCGCGGCCCGGCTCGGTGTGTGGACGCACGGCACCGGACCCGGCGCGATCCGGGACAACGCCGAAGTCACCCTGCAAGGCCAGTACTTCGGCCCGGCGAGCGAGTGCCTGGAGATCCTGGACCCGGTCCTGACCGCGGCCACCCCGGTGTCCAGGGACGTCGCCGAGCGCACGTTCTGGGAGGCCAACAAGTACATGGTCCACGCCACCTCCGGGGACCAGTTCGCGCTGCGCTCCAACTACATCCGCGAACCGCTGTCCGGCGACGGCGTCGAGACCATGCTGTCCTGGGTCGAGCGCTGGCCCGGCAGCCACAACGCCGACGGTGGCGGGGTCGGCCTGTTCTCCTGGGGCGGCGCCATCAACCGCGTGGCCCCGGACGCCACCGCCTTCGTCCACCGGGACACCCTGTTCCTGGTCTCCATGGACACCTCCTGGACGGACGACGACGACCCCGGCCTGATCGCCGCCAACCTCGACTGGCTGGACGGCCTGCACGCCGGCATGGCCCCGCACGTCACCGGCTCCGCCTACCAGAACTTCGTCGACCCCCACCTCACGAACTGGCGTGAGGCCTACTACGGCGCCAACTACGGGCGCCTGGTCCAGGTGAAGCAGAAGTACGACCCCGAGGGTGTCTTCTCCTTCGACCAGGCCGTCGGTTCCTGACACCCGGTCCGCTCCGGGCTGCCGAAGGCCCGGGAGGGCCCCTCTCCCCCCTACGAAGGTGAAGCGATGAGTGTGTCCAAGTCCAAGGAGAACGCCGCGCCCGGTGTCCTCGACGCCCTGCGGGCCACGCCCCGCTCGGTCCGCTACCTCCTCGGCGGTGTGCTGCTCAACCAGCTCGGCGCCTTCGTACAGACCTTCCTGGTGCTGTACCTGACGCACCGCGGGTACGGCGTCGACAAGGCGGGCTTCCTGCTCGGCGCCTACGGCGTGGGCGCGGTGGCGGGCACCGTCCTCGGCGGCGAACTGACCTCCCGGCTCGGCAGCCGCAACACCATCACCACGGCGATGGGCTGCTCGGCCGTGCTGGTCTTCCTCATCCCCTGGCTGGCCGACCCCGGCGACTACCCCGTCCTGCTCGGCGTGGTCGTCGTCCTCGGCCTGATGACGCAGTCGTACCGCCCGGCCGCCTCCGCGCTGCTGAGCGACCTGATGCCGGACGAGTTCCGCGTCATGGGGTTCTCCATGCTGCGCATCGCCATGAACATCGGCGCCGCGGCCGGCCCGCTGCTCGCCGCGGGCCTCATCCAGATCGACTGGAACCTGCTGTTCTGGGTGGACGGCTCGACGGCGCTGGCCTATGCCCTGCTCGCCGCGATCCTGCTGCCCCGGCCGGCACCGACCGCCGGCGCGCAGGACCCCGGCGCCGCGCGGGAGGCCCACCGCTCGGCGTACGGGACCATGGTGCGCGACCACCGCTTCCTGCTCTACCTGGGCTCCATGCTGCTCAGCGCCCTGGTGTACGCCCAGTTCTTCGCGGTGCTGCCGGTCGACCTCGACGAGGCGGGCCACCCCACCTCCCTGTACAGCGGTGTGCTGACCCTGTCCTCGGCCCTGCTGATCAGCTTCGAACTGGCGGTGACCGCACGGATCAGCCGCTGGCGTGCGAGCACGGCCGCGACGGTGGGCACGTTCGTCTACTGCCTCGGCATCGCCGGCTACGGCCTGCCCGGCAGCGTGCCCGCGCTGGTCCTGCTGACCACCGCCGTCAGCGTGGGCGGCCTCATGGTCAGCGGACCGACCCTGTGGGCGCACCCGGCGAAGGCCGACGAGAAGGTCCGCGGTCGCTACATCGCCGCGTCCCAGACCGTGTTCGGCCTCGGCTCGGCGGTCGGCCCGGCGCTCGGCATGCTGATGTGGACCCACTACGGCGACGGTGTCTGGGCGACCTGCGCGGTCCTCGGCACGGTGGCGGCGGCCCTGGCCTTCGCGGGCCTGCGGTCGTCGGACGAGCCACGGAACGCGGCCGAGGAGACGGAGGCGGCCGAGGACACGGACCTGGCCGAGCGGACGGACGCGGCCGAGCGGACCGCACCGGCCGAGCCGGACCCCGCTGAGGCGACCGTCGCGGCGGAGGACGCCGGCGGGACCGCGATCCCCAGCGGACGCTGAACGACCGGCACCTGCGCCCCGGCCCGCCCGCTCCCCCCACCACCGCGCGCGGGCCGGACACCCTCACCACCCTGAGCCCCTCACCACCCGTGAGCCCACTCACCTCACCACCCGTGAGACCCGTTCCGCACCTCACCACCCGTGAGACCCGTTCCGTACCTCATCACCCATGAGCACAGTCGAAGGAGCAACCGTGCCGGTCACCGACACCATCGCGCCCAGCATCTCGACGCACCCGGCGGGGCAGCGCACCCGCACCGCCACCCGCCGCAGGCTGCTGATGTGCCGGCCGCGGCACTACGACGTCACGTACTCGATCAACCCCTGGATGAACCCCGGCCGCGACACCGACACGATGCTCGCGGTGCGCCAGTGGGAGCAGTTGCGCGACCTCTACCTCGAACTGGGCCACAGCGTCGAGGAGATCAAGCCGGTCGAGGGGCTGCCCGACATGGTGTTCGCGGCCAACGGCGCCACCGTCGTCGACGGCAGGGTCTTCGGCGCCCGCTTCCGGCACGCCGAGCGCACCGCCGAGGGGCCCGCCTACCTGCGCTGGTTCGAGGAGCGCGGCTACCAGGACGTGCTGTGGCCCGAGCACATCAACGAGGGCGAGGGCGATCTCCTCACCGTCGGCCGACGGATACTGGCCGGGACCGGCTTCCGCACCGACATCCGTGCCCACGCCGAGGCCCAGGAGTTCTTCGGGCTGCCGGTCACCTCGCTGACGCTGGTCAACCCGAGGCACTACCACCTGGACACCGCCCTCGCGGTCCTGTCCGACGACGAGATCATGTACTACCCCGACGCCTTCACTCCGGGCAGCCAGGCCGTGCTGCGGGCCCTGTTCCCCCAGGCGGTGATCGCCACGGCGGAGGACGCCGCCGTCTTCGGGCTCAACGCCTTCTCCGACGGACGTCATGTGCTGCTGCCGACCGCGGCGAAGGGATTGCAGGCCCAGTTGCGGGCCCGTGGCTTCGAACCGATCGGGGTCGAGCTCACCGAACTGCTCAAGGCGGGCGGCAGCGTCAAGTGCTGCACGTTGGAGCTGCGCGACCGCTGAGCCGCCGACACCTCTCCCAGAAAAGGATCGCCATGTCCTCCGCGCTCGCGACTGCGGACAGCCGTACCCGCCTGCTCGACCTGCTCGCCAGGGGCGGCGCCCGGTACCGCCTGCTGAACCATGCACCGCAGGGACGCACCGACCTGGCCAGCGCGCTGCGCGGCCACCGCTTGGACCAGGCCGCGAAGAGCCTGGTCATCAGGGTGGCGCTGAGCAGCAAGCGGCGCCGGTACGTGATCGCGGTGGTGCCCGGGGACCGCAGGGTCGACCTGCCCGCGCTCACCGCGCTGTACGCCGGCCGGGAGGCGTCCTTCGCGGCGCGGGAGGTCGCCGAGCAGCTGACGGGCTGTGTCAGCGGCTGCATCATGCCGTTGAGCTTCGACCCGGAACTGGAGGTGGTCGCCGACCCGGCCCTCTTCGCGCACGAGGAGATCTTCTTCAACGCGGGGCGCCTCGACGAGTCGGTGGCGCTGCGCACGGCCTGCTACCGCACGCTGGTCGCGCCCCGCGTGGCCGCGATAGCGAGCGCCCCCTGAACGGCCTGTGGTCCGCGGGCGTTGTCAGTGGCGACGTATAGCGTGCGCGGTCCGACGGGTACGACGTGATGGGGGACGCGCTGATGGAGTTCCGGATCGAGCGGGGCGCTCTCGCGGAGGCGGTGGGGTGGGCGGCCAAGTCGCTGCCCGTCCGTTCACCCGTGCCGGTGCTGGGCGGGTTGATGCTGGACGCCCGGGAGGGCCGGCTGCGCGTCTCCGGCTTCGACTACGAGGCTTCCGCCGACATCGAGGTGGCGGCGGAGACCCTGGCACCCGGTCAGGTGCTCGTGCCCGGGCGCCGGCTGCTCGACATCTGCCGGGTGCTGCCCGATGCGATGGTGCGGTGCGCGCTGGAGGGCGTGCGCTTCACGATGGACGGGGGCGGTACGCGCTTCGGGCTGTCGACGCTGCCCACACAGGAGTACCCGGCGCTGCCCGAGCTTCCGGCCTGTCGCGGAGTGGTGGACGCGGCCGAGCTCGCTGCCGCCGTCGGACAGGTCGTGATCGCGGCGGGCCGTGACGACACGCTCCCGGTGCTCACGGGCATCCAGGTGCGGCTGGACGGCGAGTCGATGACGCTGGCCGCGTCGGACCGGTACCGCTATGCCGTGCGCACGGTGTCCTGGGAGCCCGGGGAAACCGGCTCCGAGGCCGTGGAGGTGGTGGTACCAGGCCGCAGGCTGACCGAGATCTCCCGTTCGCTGGCGAAGTCCGGCCCCCTTCGTGTCGGGCTGAACGGCTCGGGCGGCGGCTTGATCTCGTTCGAGGCAGCCGGTATGCGTACGACGCTGCGGCTGCTGGAAGGGCGACTGCCGCGCTACGACAAGCTGTTCGCGCTGGACGGCCCGGCAGTCGCGGTCGCGCAGCGGGAGCCGCTCGTCGACGCGGTCCGCCGTGTCGCGGTCGTCGCGGAGCCCAACAGCCCCATCCGGCTCGACTTCTCCGCCCAGGGAACCGTCCTGCTCCAGGCGGGGTACGAGGACGACGTCGCTTCGCAGCGGCTCGCGGCCACGCTGGAGGGCGCCGACGACATGGCGGTCGCCTTCAACCCGGCGTACCTGCTGGAAGCCCTCGCTTCCTTCAACGCCCCGCAGGTGCGCTTCGAACTCCTGGGCCCCGGCCAGCGGGCGATGCTGAGCGGCCTGCCGGACGCGGACCACACGCCCCACGAGGAACACCGCCATCTGCTCATGTCGGTGCGCCAGTTGAGCTGACGGAAGGGGCCGGGTGGACGCGCCGTGCACCCGGCCACTCGTCGAAGACCTGCCGCGCCCGCTGACGGTCCCGATCAGACACCGGCCCCTGCCTACGGGGCACACAGCTCCACGGCACACCCGTCCCTGTCCGGCGCCCGTTCGACCTGGCGCGCGACTCCTTCGACGCCCAGTGCCGGATCAGGCAACGTCTGTCTCGTCTGTCAGACTGCTCGGGTGATCGTCAGACTCGCGCGAGAACAGGACTTCCCCGGTTTTCTCGGCTTGGCAGCCCAGGTCGAGCACTGGTTCGGCCCGATGGTCGAGGACCCTGGTTTCCACAGCGCCGTGGACCAGCACATTCGCCAGTCCGCGGCGCTCGTCGCCCTCTCCCCTGGATCGGGTCTCCTCGGCGGCCTGCTCTTCGGTGCGAAGCCCCCGGTTCACCACGTTCATTGGCTCGTCGTCTCGGAGAAGGCACGCGGGAAGGGCGTCGGTGCGGCGCTGATGGCGGACGCGACAAGCAGGTTCGTGCATGGCCCCGGCAGCATCGAGGTGGTCACCTTCGGTGCCGACCACCCGGGCGCTGTTGCCAGCGGGGCACGCGCCTTCTACGAAGGTCTCGGCTTCACCCCGGCCGAAGCCACTGATCCAGGCCCGGAAGGCGGTTCACGGCAAATCTATCGCCGATCGGTCAGGTGATTCAGCCCGCAATACGGACACCGGGCGGATAGAGACTGCGCGGGTGCCGGCAGAACCCCAGGAACCGGGCGCGCTTCTTAAGGGTGGGACCCGCGTACGACCAGACCGACTCCTTCGGCGCCCTCCTACACCTCGACGCCGTCTCGGCACCGTCTACGCCGCCCACTTCACCCAGCCCGACCGCCTCCGGGACCAGTGCTCTTCATCGATCGCTTTGTCCCGATCGCGGGCGACCCCGGTCACTCAAAGGAGTGGACGGCAGCAACGGAGAACGAAAGAGGCAACGGGCAACACCGCCGAACCCCGATTCTCCTGGCACGCGTCGTGCCAGACTCACTTTCGGATGCGAAGCGATACGCCGTCGCTACAGCGGGTGTTCGCTGTCGAGTTCGTGTCCACCGGTGATCGTCGGTTGACGGCTCCCGTGAGGGCGGACGGCTCTCACGGTCACTGTTCAAGGGGAGGTTGACGATGAGCACGGATTTACGCTTCGGCCCGGAACTTCGCCGTTTGCGAGTAGAAGCGGGGCTGACTCTGACTGAGTTCTCCGTGGCGCTCAACTACGACAAGGGGCACCTCAGCAAGGTCGAGCGCGGGGAGCGTTCCGCGTCCCCCGAACTAGCCCGGCGGTGCGACGCCTTCCTCGGCGCGGACGGCGAGCTGCAGCGCCTGGTCACCCGTCCCGAGACGTACTCGGACTCGGGCACCGCCGAACGCCCCGCCGGTTCGAGCCGCTGGCTCGTCGGGCGCCGTGCGGTCCTCTCGGCGGGTACGGGGGCGCTGGTCGACCTCGGCCTGAAACTGGGCGGTCAGGCACTGTCCTCCACCGACAACCCCCTCCTGCCCTCCCTCCGCACGCAGTTCGACCAACTGCGGCAGCTCGGTCAGTCCACCGCACCCAAGGTCCTGCTGCCCTTGCTGGAGACACAGACCCGCATGATCGCCGGGTTGGCCGCCGACGCCCGGTCCGCTTCTCGGGCTCCTGCGTTGCTGCTCGCCTCGCGGTTCGCGGAGTTCACCGGCTGGATGGCCCAGGAGGCCGGGGACAGCGACGCGGCACTCGGCTGGACGGGCGAGGCTGCCGAACTGGCGCGCACTGGGGGCGACCCGTACCTCGGTTCCTACGCACTGGTGCGACGCGCCCTGATCACCATGTACGGCGGGGACGCCGCCGGCACCGTCGCCTTGGCCCGCCGCGCCCAGAGCAGCGAACTCCCGCCGCGCATCCGAGGGCTCGCGGCCCAACGGGAGGCACAGGGGCACGCGCTCGTCGGCAACGAAGTCGACTGCCTCCGCAGCCTCGACAGGGCACGGGAACTGCTCGCCGGCGACGACGCCCGCAATGACGCCGAGCCCGTGATCGGCACCTCCCATGTGAGCGATCCGGCGGCGATGTCGACCGGCTGGTGCCTGCACGACCTGGGCCGCCCCAAGGCCGCCGCCGAGGTACTCGACCGGGAGTACCGCCGCCTCCCGCCGCACGCGCTGCGTACCCGCGCCCGGTACGGCTTCCGCCGGTCCTTGGCCCATGCCGCCTCCGGGGAGGTCGAGCACGCGTGCGCGATCGCCGGGGATCTCCTGGAAGTGATGCCGGCCGTGCCCTCGGCGACGGTGAACAGCGACGTCCGGCGTCTCGCACGGGAGCTCTCCCGGTTCCGCAGCAGCCGCGCCGTACGTGATCTGCAGCCCGCGCTGGCACGCGTACTCGCCCCCGCGCACGACTGACAGCCGCTCCACGACCGGCACACACGCGAGTCGCCCGGCTCACCGGTCCGCCCTGTCCCTCCGCCCCCCCGGATCCCACGATTCCGGCGGGACCCTCTGATCACCGCTCGGCGGTGGCATCACACCCCCGGTTTCTCCGGGCTGTCCGCGGCCAGTGACGCACCAGGCGGCACCCCTCAATCGCACGCCCTCCCGTGGATGCGCCGTGCCGTCACACGGTGGGACCTCACGGCCCGGGCGGACCGGAGCCCCGGTGCACAGCCGCGTGCCTGTTCACCCCGTCTTCCTCTCACGAAGGGAACCTTCATGCCCGACGTCTTCGTCAACTACCGCACGGGTGACGAGGAGTCCGCAGCGACCATGATCGCTCGTGAACTCGCCCGTCGCTTCGGCGACGAGCGGATATTCTTCGCCAGCAACTCGATCGATCCCGGACGCCGTTTCCCGGTGGAACTGGTCAGGGCGGTGGAGGAGTGCGAGGCTCTCCTTGCTGTGATCGGCCCGCGCTGGGCGGAGGTGCGGGGGGCCAACGGTCGCCCTGCCCTCGAAGCCGAGCAGGACTGGACCCGTCGCGAGATCCAGACCGCGCTCGACCGCGGGGCCCTGGTGATCCCCGTGCTCGTCGGAAAGGCCACGAGGATCGATCGTGCCGTCCTTCCGGACGATCTGCTGGAGCTGGCGGACTGCCAGTACAGGCGGTTCGACCACCGCAACGCCGAGTCGGACCTGACGGCGCTCGGCGACACCCTCGCCCGGCTCCTGCCCGAGCTGGGTGCGGTGGACCGGGACGCCCGTGCGGTTCGGGAGCGGGCGGAGGCCAAGTCCCGCGAGAAGTCGGCTCGGGACACCGGGCACACCAGGATGCGAACGCGCGACGTCGAGCAGCGCGTGCGCGGCGGCATCGGGAACCTCAACGGCGACCTGTCCGGCACCTTCGTCAACGAGCCACAGGGACCTGTGCACACCGGTCAGGGCCATCAGTACAACGCACCACACTTCGAAGGCGACAACACCGGGCTCCAGTTCACGGCGGGCGACAACAACGGTACGGTCCACCAGCGCTTCGAGCGCGAGCGCCGGCACTCGGACGACGGACGATGACCGAGCGGGACCGCGTCACCGTCAACGATCCGCGCGGCCCGGTGAACAACAGCGAGGGGCACCAGTACGTCTTCTACGGCGTCGGCCCGGACTGGATGATCCGCAAAGGGGTCGCGTCCCTCCGGATCACCCGCGAGGACCGGGTGCGCCTGGCCGACCGGTTCGTTCCGCCGGTGGGCTACCGCGTTGCCGCCGACCGTCTGGAGAAGCCCGGATCGGTGGTGCTGCTGGAAGGGCTGCCCGGCAGCGGCCGTCGCGCCGCGGCGATCATGCTGCTGCACGGGTTCGGTGAGGACGGGAGCGCCGACGAGGAGGGGGTCCGATTCGAGGAGCTTCCCGTCACCAGCGAGGACGAGAACCCTCTCGTTCCCGGTAGGGGGGACCGTTTCCTCCTCGACCTCTCCGGAATCGCCGACGAGGAGACGTACCACCAAGCCCAGCGCCGCCTGGCCGTGCGCCGGCCACAGGTCCAGGAGGCGGGGGCCCACATGGTCGTCGTCCTGCCGTCAGGCATGGAGCACACCCACCCGCCGGACCTCGAACCGCACACGGTGAGGCTGGGACGCCCCAGGGGTGTCGCCGTCGTCACCCGGTACCTCCGCATGGACCGGATGCCCTTCCGTCCCTCAGATCTGCGGAGCGCTGACCTCCAGCACCTGTGCGACCGCTCCCCCATGCGAGAACTGGCGCGGCTCACGGGACTGGTGAGGGCCGCTCGCGACAGCGGCCGGTTCGGCGCCGACTTCGCGGGATGGCTCGGCGAGGCGATGCACGCGGTGACCGACCGTGCCAGCGAGGTGGGCCGACAGGTGGCCGCGGTCCGCACCGCACCCGAGCGGGCCCTGTTGCTCGCGACGGCGATGTTCGAGGAGGCCCGCGCTGACATCGTCTACGAGGCGTGGCACGGTCTGATGAAGACGGTGAGGCACGAGGAGGAGGCGACGACCGAGCTCGCGCGTACGGATTTCGGAGCACGGTTGGCCGAGCTCGGAATCGAGCGGGATCCGGATGGACGGCTCCGCTTCGAGCAGCTGGCCTACGCCGACGCGGTACGGACGTACTTCTGGGCGAACTTTCCCGGGATACGCGACGACCTCAGGGAATGGATCGGCAATGCCGCCGGGCTACGCGGCCTGACCGCCGACGACCGGGTGAACGTCGTCGTCCGCTTCGGCGAGCGGACCCTGGCCGTCGGGCGGCCCGACCACCTTTTCGACCTCGTGGCGTGCTGGGCGGACCACACGACCGGAACGCCCCGCGATCCGCGAGCCGTGACGGCCCTCGAACTCGGTCTCGGCCACGAGAGGTTCGGGGGATGGTTCCGCAAGCGGATGTACGACTGTGCCGTGAGATCCGGCTCCTTGTCGGACGGTCTCGCCCGTGTCCTGACCACAGCCTGCGTCCAGAGCCTCAGCGCGACGCACCCGGATCAGGCGGTGGTACGGCTCCACTACCTCGCCGTACGGAAGGGGGAGGCGGCGCGCGAGGCCCGGGAGGCGCTTCTCGACCTCGCCGGCCGCGACCGCCGGCTCTACCGACTGCTGATCGACCGCTTGCGGGCCCGGGCACGTTGGGAGCCGCACGGGGCAGAGCCTCATCTCCATCTGCTCACAGAGTTGTTGAGAAGCGGCCGGGCACCGGACCCGCCGCCGTGGCCGGACCTGTTCCTGGGCTGGGAGGTGGTGTTCTCTCAGCCGCCGACGGAGCTCTGGAACCCGCTGGTGAGCAGCTGGCTGGACGCCGTGGCGGGCGACAGCACACGGAAGATGGCGCTGGAGGTGATGGTCGGGGCGGCGCACGGTCGCGGGGCTGCCCTCCACCGCCTCTACACCATCGCCTGCGACTGGGGTGGGTCCGCGCGCCACCCGTCCCGGGCAGCGGTCGCCACCCTCTTCTGGCAGTACATCGACCATGTGCAGTACGGCCGTACGGAGCGTGCGAACACCGGACCACGGACCACGGAAGAGGCACGATGAGACAACGTTTTTCCAGCTTGTCGTTCGTCGCTCTCTGCGGCCTCGCACCGGCTGTGCTCGGAAGCCTCCTGCACTGGTCGGCGTGGCTGTGGGGCTTCATGTCCATGGTCACGGCCTCGGGCTCCCTGCTGCTCGTGATGACGGTCCACAGCGGTGGTCGCGCGTCGGCCGGACCGTACGAGCCCGGGGAACCCGAGCCGCCCGCAGCACCGGTGGAGCAGCCGTACCAGGAGACACGGGTGAGAGACGTGGCGCTGCCGAGCGCGACGGACGGCTACGACTTCCTCTTCTCCGCCACCGTGTGGTGGAAGCCTGTAGCCGACCACGCCGGCCGGTCCGACGACGCCTCCCCGGCCGTCGCCGCCTCCTCGGTCGTCAGCCGGGCCCGGGAGGTCGTCCGCCACGAGGAACCCGGCCGGGTGAACTTCGCCCAGTACCTCCTGGACGGGGAGTTGGGCGTCCTGCTCCCGGACCGGAACGAACGGGTGAAGGCCCTGGCGGCCGATGTGAAGCTGACCCTCGCTCCCGCCGACCGCGAGCGCCTGCGGAAGCTGACCGATCTTCGCAAGGACGAGGAGATCTGGGAGTACGAGCGCCAGCACGAGCGCAACAAGCGGCGCTACCTCGGCGACGACGTACTCAAGAGTGCGGGCAGCGCGGTGGTGTGGTGGCTGGCCCGCCACGAGAACGAGATCGAGAAGGCGGTCCACATGATCGGCCCGCTCGCCACGATCGCGGCGGCGGCCAACGACGAGGAGGTGCCCGAGCTCTTCCGCCACCTGCTCGTTCCGCCCGTGGGCGCGCGGAGCGAGGCGACCGTCGGGGGTCCGCTGTGGGACGAGGGTGACCTTGGAGGGGAGACGTTCGACCGCGAGGAGGAGGTGGGGGTCTCGGATCGACTGCGCCTGTTGCTGACGGCTGCGGGCCTCAAGCCGGACATGGACGGATACACGGTGTTCGTACACCGTGTGATGCGGTTCCTGGAAGCGGAGGGGCTGGACGAGGCCGCCGACGAGATCAGGCGGGCCTTCGGCCTGGCCCCCGACGAGGGGTCAGAGGGCGACCCTTCGGACGACGGGGGCACCGCGGGGCCCTGGCCGCCCCGCGCCCCAGACCCCGAGGGTCCGCCGTTCACCGACAGGGCCGCGGACCCGCATGCTGACACGTTCACGCCCCGGGCGGCAGAAAGCAGCGCAAACGAAAGGAGCAGAGAATGGTGGGAGACGGGCGAGGACGACATGACGTCTCCACACCACTGGGACCCCCCGCACAGCCCGCACCGGCCCGCCGACCCCCACACACGGGACGAGGACGCGAACTGATCCGGTAGACGGGTGGCTCCCCGAGGCTCCCCTTCGCCGCACACCGCGGCAGGGGAGCCCGTTCCTGTCGTGGGAGAGTGCGGGTCATCGACGTGATGGTGCCATCTGCTACACGTTGAACCTTAATTCGTAGTGCAGAGCTCCCACCTGCGAAGACGCAGGTTTCGCAGAGGTCATCCCAGCACGGGCGTCCTATCCCAACACCATGTAGGCCAGACGGGCCTCGTACGCCTACGCAGCTCTGATGCCAGCGCTTCAGCTTGCCTCCTGCGACGGCTGAGACCTTGCCGCCAGGCATACGGGCCGCATGGCATGCTGCAGAACTTCCCTGCATCGGTCCCATGCGCTAGGGAATACACGTCCGTTGACGTCGACCGTGGTCTTGACTGACCGGTGGCCCAGTCAACGCGAGACCTCGTGAACCGGCACGCCGTTGGCCAGGGCAGTGGAGGCGAAGAAGTGCCGCAGGCTGCGCGGCGTGTACTTGGCTCTGCCCTCCAACTCGACCACCCTGGTCGAGAGGCATGCCGACCCCTACGGCCCGATGTGGAGGGCCAACCAGCAGGGCATTAGACCGGACCCGCACTCACTCACCGTCCGTGACGGGGGCCGCGACGACCGGCTGTACGACTGGACTACAGCGGTCAGCGCTCTCCCGTACTGAACGTCGCGAACTACCAGCGTCCCACCTTTGACCAACCTGGAGTCACTCACGTTGACTTACCTGAGAATGACCACGTCGAACTGCTTCATCATCGGGAGACACTCGTGGCATCCATCGCGCTGGTCCACTGCACCACCCTCATGCTGCAACGCCTCCCAGAACCCCCACCACGCTGGCTTCAGCGAGACGAGCGGAGCTTCGCCTACCCGTACAAAGAGTGGCGAAAGCCCCGCGGATGGTGTCTGACCTTCTTCACCGACCGGGAACCCGATTTCGGCACGCGCACTATCATCGGCGTCGGTGGCGCTTTCCCCGGGAGACGTTCAGGCACCTACGAACGCTCATTGCTCACCAAGGATTTCACCCCGCTCACTCGGCCGCTCCCACTCACGGATCTTGAGATGCCGATGGGAGCAAGCAGGCGCTTCCTTCAGGACGACGGCCGCATGTCGGAAGTAGCCGGCCAACGACTACTCGAATGCGTACGTCAGCTACGGCCTGAGCTGGCCTCGACACTTTCCGGTCTGGAGCAGTCCCTAGGGATGCACCCACCAGCAGGCGCTGTCGGGGAGAAACTGAACCTGGAGAAGGACGCCGTGGGCACGCTGCTCGAAGTCGCGGGCATGGAGCGTGACGTGGTCGAGTCCTGGCAGTCTCCCGTTACGCCCGAAGTCCTGGAGACCCGCTCTGTACCATTTCTCGCGGGGCTACCCGATCTCCGGCAGATCGAGGACCAACAGATCGTGCACGACTACCACCGCTTCCCGGGGATGACGGGCATGGACGCGATCGAGGTGGGGTGGCGCATCTATCGTCGCAGCGGCGGACCGTCTGGCCATCGTCTCTTCGTGTACAACGCCAACCGCCACAACGTGGAGAGCGTCACCGGGGTCGACATGATTTACGTGAACGAGTTCACCGGAAGCGTTACCACAGTCCAGTACAAGCGGATGCGCAAGGAGGCAGGCGTCTGGACATACCGGTACGACGCGACCGCAGAGCGCGAGATGGAGCGCATGGCGATGGTGGACAAGGAATGCGAACAACTCGACGACGGCTTGGATCCTCGGCTCGTCACCGCTCCGAGCATGGTCAAATTATGCCGGAATGTGCCCTTCGTTATGAGTTCCACTGCGCTCATCCCCGGTATGTACCTCACCCGCCCTCACTTCAAGGCGTTGGTCGACAGCCCGCTCGCTCGCGGTTCTCGCGGTGGCAAGCGCCTTCGAGAGAGCGATGTGCCCAGGTACCTCAACAACACCACGTTCGCCACGCTCCTCAAGGACGGATGGCTTGGTACGCGAGGCGCCAGCAGCGACTACGTAATCGACTTGGTCCTCCGCGCTCTTTCACCCGACGGCCCCGGGGCTGTCGCAGTCGGTCTCCACGGGAGCTCCATAGCACCTGGGAACCGACGCATCTCTTGGTGAACGCACTTTGCACGGTGGGCGGATGGCAGTATCCGCTCTCCGACTTACTACTCCGGCAGAGGTTCGTTTCCTACTGATCTTTTCGTAAGTTCGGTGGGTGTGGTGGGCGGATGGTCAGGCCGGTATGGGCGAGGAATGACCATGGCAGTCGGGGGTTGGCGTTGATGCGGTGGATGCCTTGCTCGGTGGCGTCGGCGACATCGGCGAGGTGGTCGCCGGCGAGGTTGGCGAGTTCACGCTTCTTGAGCGAGGACCACAGCAGTTCCACCGGGTTCAGCTCAGGAGCGTAGGCGGGTAATCGTTCCAGGGTGAGCCAGTCTTGTTCGGCGACCCAGGCCCGCATCG